>CAMFLN010000547.1 GCA_945957305.1 uncultured Planctomycetaceae bacterium
GGCCTGAGCAGGCCGAACTCGGCAAGAAGATCAATGTGCCAGCCGAGACGATCGCGCGCCGCGCGGCCGAGCTGCACGAGTTCAACCCGATGCTCGGGCACCGCGGTTGCCGCTTGGGGATCGTCTATCCGGAAATCACTCGCATGCAGGCCCGGGCGATCTTCGAGGCCGCCTGCGACGTGAAGAAGGCCGGCATCGCCGTGCTGCCCGAGGTGATGATTCCGCTTGTCGGTTTCGAAGCCGAGCTCAAGGATCAAGAAGCGATCGTGCGCGACGCGGCCACCAAGGTCTTCGCCGAGAAGAAGATTGAAGTCGAGTACATGGTCGGCACCATGATCGAAGTGCCGCGGGCGACGGTCGTGGCCGATCAGATCGCCAAGCGGGCCGAGTTCTTCAGCTTTGGTACCAACGACCTGACGCAGACCACGCTCGGCATGAGCCGCGACGACTACGCGGGCTATATCAACTACTACCGCGAGCACGACATCATCCCCAACGATCCGTTCCAAACGATCGACCAGGCGGGCGTGGGTGCACTGATGAAGATCGCCGTCGAAGGGGGACGCAAATCGCGGCCGAACCTGAAGATCGGCATCTGCGGCGAACACGGCGGCGACCCGGCCAGCGTGCATTTCTGCCACGCCATCGGCCTGGACTACGTCAGCTGCTCGCCATTCCGCGTGCCGATCGCACGCCTGGCAGCCGCCCAAGCGGCCGTGGCCAAGAAGTAGCCGATTCTATTGCGAAATGAGTGATAAGGGCGGACACGCACTCCGCCCTTATTTTTTGCGCGGTAGTGCGTATTCAAGTGCCATGCTTTTTCGCCGCAGGCGAATAAGCATGCCGTGCGGGAAAGCTTCGTTCAAATCCTTGCCCGGGCTCCGTGGAAAAAAACGCCACTTGTCCGAAGTACCGGTTAGCTGCGGTCCGCATGCTCACGACAAGCGTGAACATGGCACACAACAGCTTCTACTGAGTCTAATGTTCATTCGATCACTGGACGTCAGGTGCCATGCATCGGGTGCCATGCATCGGGTGCCATGCCCACGCTTGCCGTGGGCATGCGATTTCATCCAACTGGAGTCCCCGGGAGTGACGATCGATCGATCGTCAGAAGTCCCGTGCCAGGTGAAACATACTCTGCGGCACTCGACCAAGGCCAATCGACTGCACGTTCGCAGAGTCCTCGTCGCACAGGATTGGCATGGATGTAGTCGATTTCTTTCCAGATAGTTGCTGGCTCTGTGAGATTGCGGTCGTAGCCGCCCCCTCGCTGCCAAAATCGATGATGCACGACTCCGTTAGGCTGGTGATCTTTCATCTGCAGAAGGAAGATGGGGACATGTTCTCGGACGAATAACAACGCACGCTTTGAGACGGATTGTTTGAGGGTCGTCAATATTCGGCTAATCGAATAATCGTAGCGGGTCGGCCATAACAGCAAATGCACATGCTCGGGCATGATGACATATGCCCATAAATGAAATCCGTGCTTTTCCCGGCTCCGTTGAATCGCCTCAATCATCCAACGGCGTGTCCGTTCCTTTGTTAAGAAGGGACGCCGCTGGAAGCAAGAAAACGTCAGGGCATGAGCATGCCCGAAGTCGTTAAATCGCACGCATCGTTTTCGGTTGGATTTCATCATCTTCACTGCTGCGGTCCGCATGCTCACGACAAGCGTGAGCATGGCACACAAAACGCCACTTTCCCGTATGTGAAGCTCACAATGTGTCTGCATCGGGTGCCATGCCCACGCTCGTCGTGGGCATGAGGCGCGTGCTGATTGCACGTTATTTCTGTAAGTCGGCCGGGTTCCACCAGGCGTCTAATTCGCGGCGTAACCGCGCAACGCTATCCGGCTGGTCGCCAGCGACGTTCTTTGTCTCGTGCGGATCGGCCGCCAGGTCGTACAATTCGGCCGTCGCGTCAGGCTCGTTCTTCGCATCAGGCACGATCAACTTCTTGCCGCCTGAAACGCACCACCGCCAGCGTAAGTTCGCGGCCGGGTTTTGCAGGTCGACGGCGTTGTGCGTAAAGCATTCGCCGTAGATCGTTTGTCGCAAAGTTACCGCTCTATCGTCGAGCAGATTGATTCCCTGCATTTCTTTTGTTGGCTGCTGACCGACCGCCGCCAGCAGCGTCGGCACGATATCGATCGACAGGACCGGCTGCTCGACCACGCGCGGCGCGACTTTGCCGGGCCAGCGCACCATGATCGGTGTGCGCAGCCCACCGTCGTATTGCGATTGCTTCGATTTCGGGGCGTAACGGTCGCCGTCCGGGCTTTGAATCCAGCCATTGTCGGCCAGGTAAACCACAATCGTGTCTTCGGCCAGCTTCTGCTCGTCGAGATGCGCGAGCAGCGCGCCGACCGTCTCGTCAAACCATTCGATCATCGCCCAATACGCCGCCACATGCGGCGACGGAGCTAATGACTTGTACTTCTGCAATAACCGGTCAGGCGGCGTGTGCGGGCTGTGCGGCATCATCGGCGCATACCAGACCATGAATGGCTTCGCTTCGCGCCGCGAGCCAGCAATAAAATCATAGATCGGTTGCATCGTCTTCCGGCCGATGTCCAGGCCCTGGTCGCCGTGCCGCTGCCCATGCGTCATGCCGTGCGTGAAGCCACCGCGGCGAAAGTCCCCTTGCCACCACTTGCCGGTTTGAAGGCTCACATATCCACGCTCGCCGAGCAGCCGAGGCAACGTCGGCACCGCTTCCAGAAACCGATTCATCACTTCGCGCCCCTCGGCAAATTCCGGCGAGCGATGAAATTGTGCTCCAGTCATGCCGGCCGGTACCGGAGGATCGTTGCTCGTGATCTTGTGCTGGTGCGGATACAGGCCCGTAATGATCGACGCCAGGCTGGGGCAGCACAGACTGCTGGGAACATATCCGTGCGTGAAGGTGACGCTCCCACGCGCCAAGCGATCAATGTGCGGCGTCCGAATGTGTGGATGCCCCATGAAGCCGTAATCAGTCCAGGCGTGATCGTCGGAAATGATCAGCACGACGTTGGGCTGCTGCGCAGCGGGGGACTCGCCCCCCGACAATACAAACAGAATTGCAATCGCTGCCAGGAACGTTCTGAGGTCAAGTGTCGAAGTTGGCAGCGACTGCGGATTAGACATAAAAATCCTCGTTAGACGGAGCCTGTGAGCGTGATTAGCCATCCCCCTGACCGTACCCTGGGCCTCCCCGCCTTGACAACGATTCGCCGGTCGCGGACCCTGGCGTTTCTGCATATCGCGGGTCGTTCACTGGTTTTCTGAGGGGGGAAAGTCTCATGCGTTTGTGCCGCTATCAGGATGCGACCGGTCCGAAGGTCGGTTTTTACAGCGAGGAGTCTATCATTCCGCTCGCTGCCGCAGCCAAGGCCTATGCCGACGCCACGCACGAGACGCTCAAGCTGCCGGCGGCGGACGACCTGCTCCCGCTGCTCCCCTCGGGTGAAGCAAATGCCGCCGCGACGAAGCTGGCCGCGTGGCTCGAACGGGCCGGCGCGGCGCTACCGGCGAGCGCCAAGCTGGCTACAGCCAAGACGCAAGTTCTCGTCCCGATCCCGCGGCCCAACAAGCTGTTCCTGCTGGCCGGCAACTACGCCGAGCACATCCGCGAGGGGGGCGGTGTGGCGGCCGAACGGGCTGAGACCTTTCCCTACGTGTTCATGAAGCCGCCGACAACGACGCTGACCAATCCCGGCCAGCCGGTGAAGATTCCGGCCATCTCGCCGGGTGCAATCGATTGGGAGTTGGAACTGGCCGTCGTGATCGGCCAACGCTGCAAAGGGGTC
>CAMFLN010000548.1 GCA_945957305.1 uncultured Planctomycetaceae bacterium
GTATTCGAGCGCGTGCTCGACGACGATCGCCGGGGCAACTCGACACGGCAGGATCGGCTCCTCTTCCGTTCCCAGTGCCTGACGCAGACGGCGGAGCAACTCTGGCGGGAAACGCGCGGCCAGCAATGAACCCGGCAGGGACAGGAGTTGTCCCATGCGTTCGATTCCCAACTCGGCGAGTACGCTGAGACACTCGCCTGAGATTCGCAGCGAGCGGACAGGAAGTTCCGCGAGCGCCGACGAAGTTTCGCCGGCGGGAATAATCCACAACGGAGCTGCCGCGCGCGCAGCAGCCCAGGCCGCGCCAACCGTGTCGGCAATCGCCAGATGAACGCGAAGTTGCCGGCGCTCGAAGGCACGCAGTACTTGTTCGGCCAGCGCGGCCTCGTCGCCAAACAGGGCCGCCGTGGCTCCGACGTCGAGCAACAGGCACTCGGGGTGTACAGCTTCTTTCGGCCCCACCTCTTCCAGCCCCACCGTGGGCGTGAAAGCTTCGCACCAGCGGGCTAATTGAACGAGCGCTTCATGGTCCTGGGCCGGTTGATATTCTTCGTGATGTACTCCCGCGGCCTCGGCCAAGGGCATGCCGGGTAAAATGCCGCGGGCGCGTGCCTGGCGCGAGGCGGCGACGATTTTCAAGCCGCGCCGGTCCGCATACAAAACGAACGGCCGACGTCTAAGCTCCGGTCGCATGACGCAGAGGCGTTGCAGCGGCCAGTGGGGGAGCCAGATGCAAAGTATGCGTCTCATCGTCGAGCTCCAGTTCAATCCTGTGGCCTGTCTCGGCACTATGGCTGCGCAGCAGTTCGACCTTGATCCGCGAGCGATTGTCCGAGGGAGTTGCCTGCACGAGCAGCCGGAGGTCGGCCCAACTGGGGCGATGCGCGGCTGCGATAGGGCGCACTAAAAATCCCAAACTCAAGCCTTTCTCGGCCGCCAGTTGCCAGCGACGAAAAGTGCGATCATTCAAAGAGTCGGGCCAGCAGACGACGCTGGCCACTCCGCGGCAACGCAGCAACTGAGTTAGCGTCCAGTCAAGATCTGCTCGGCTCGTCGGACGAACGACGATCAAATCCTCCCAGCGAATCCCCAGAGCGATGGCCGCCGGAGGGTAAAATCGCCTGTGCTGATCGACCACCACCAAGCCGCGCCCTGCGCCGCACGCGGCATGGGCAGAAAGCATGGCCAACGTCGTTGCCCCGCTTCCCTGGTCTCCCAGCCACTCGACCAGCGTGCCGCGCGCAAACCCACCCCCCGGAAGCAGCCGGTCAAGCTCGACGCCTCCGCTGGTCACGCGCTGAGAGAAGCCCCGCGCAGAAACCGCTTGCACTTGCTCCTGGAGCGAACGAAATATTTCGCGGGGCGTGGCCATTGCTAGCACCTCGGCTCAATAGTATACAAGTGAACAGTATCGATTCAAGGGTGTTCCGAAAACCGTCTATAAAACAGAGAACGAACGAGGTGAGAGCGGCACCGGGAAGTCGATCTTGATCAACAACTCACGTCTGGGAACCAAGGCCATGGCGAAGACGCAACTCACATCCCGCGCAAGCAAACCGGCTCCGCCGGCCCAGAAGGCCGAAGCTAAGCCAAAATCGGCGCGTCAGTCGGGCGCGGCGTCACAACGCGCGGCTGGGCAGGACGCTTCACGCCTGATCGACGAACGGATTCGATCACTGGCCGACTGGCGCGGTGAGACCCTGGCAGCAATGCGCCGCCTTATCCTGGCTGCCGACCCAGAGATCCGCGAAGAGTGGAAATGGATGGGTACGCCCGTTTGGTCTCGCGCGGGAAATATCTGCACCGGGGAAACCTACAAGCAAGTCGTCAAGCTGACTTTTGCGCGCGGGGCGGCGCTCAAAGACCCGCGAGGGCTGTTCAATTCCAGCCTGGAGGGGAACACGCGCCGCGCGATTGACATTCATAAAGGCGAAACGGTCAATGCCGCAGCATTCAAAGCCTTGGTCCAGGCTGCCGTGGCCGAGAATCTCAGGTTGAGTGCGGGGAAATCTAAACCTCCGGCAAAGCGCGGCGCGCCATCCACCGCTGGGACAGTCAAGGCCACGCCAGCTACAACCAGTCCTGGCAACGCCACCAAACCGAGAAAGGCCAAAACAAAAACAAAGACCGGTACGGTTCTTCTCGCTGGAGGAAATCCACAAATTGCCAAGGGGGAGGGCGCGGCGCCGGTCGCGGCGTATCTGGCCGCGCTCACCGGCTGGAAACAGGACCTAGGCAAACAGCTTGACGCTCTCATCATGAAATGCGTGCCCGGCGTGCGCAAGGCCGTGAAGTGGAACTCTCCTTTTTACGGCGTCGAGGGCCAAGGGTGGTTCTTGTCGTTCCACGTCTTCACGCGGTACGTAAAAGTCACGTTCTTTCGTGCCACCACGCTACGACCAGTCCCGCCGGGAGGCACCGGCAAAGAAGCACGTTGGATCGACATCCACGAGCAGGACTTTGACGCCACGCAAATGACGAAATGGATAAAGCAGGCCGCCGCGCAGCCCGGATGGATGGCTTAGAGGAATTCCCGTCTTTGCGATCTGACCGTGGCTGCGTCTCCGGGAGCCGTCGCCAAACAGCGGAAAAATGAAATGGTCGTTCAATTCTGCACGAGCACCACTCGAAAGCCGATGTGGTCATAGCGCCGATTCGGTTCGAAACGCTGTCGAAAGGCCGAGCGGCTGGCCCATGCGTCATCGCACCAGCAACTGCCGCGGCGCGAGCGAGAGACGTCGCCGGTGCGGTTTTTCGTCGCCGTCGACGGCGCGTCGTGCAAATCGGGATCGGCGCCTCCGGGGTACCGTGCGTGAAACCAATCGCGGCACCATTCGCAGGTGTTGCCGTGCATGTCGTAAATCCCCCAGGCATTCGCTGGATAATTACCGACTTCGCAGGCGCGCCCCAATGTTGGTCCCAGCTCGCCACCGTTATACGGTTTGTCTCCTTTTATATTGGCCTGTTTACTCCCTAGAGAATTTCCAAACGCCGTAGCGGTGGTTGTCCCCGCGCGACAGGCATATTCCCATTGGGCTTCGGTCGGCAGGCGAAACTCCCAGCCGGCCGGGAGTTCTCCCGATTTCCGAGCAAGCTCCGTCAGTCTCGCGCAAAAACCTTCCGCCTCGGCAAAGTTAACGTTGCCCACCGGCAGTCGGTCGGCGACGGGCAACTCTGCCGTTGGTTCACCTGGCAATTCGCCGACGACCCGTTTCCAGTCTGCCTGGGTGACCTCGAATGCGCCGATCCAAAAGCCACGGGTCAGCGTTACAGGAATTTGCGTCTCGAAGGGACGCCGCTCTGGTTCATTCTGTGGGCTGCCCATTACAAATCGCCCTGGCGGACACCAGCGTAGCGCCATTCCGTACATGGTGCGCTGCTGACCTGGCCGGGGCGTGTCGACCGCCGCGACAAGAATCTCTCCAGCACCACCCCCATGATCGTGCGTGCCGTGGGAATCGGTCTTCCGAGCATCGGTGTGCGCAAGCGCCGATGCGAAGCCAGGTAGAGTCGTCAGAAGCACGAGAAATTGGCAGGAGAGTCTACACGGTGGGCGTGTCACGGATTGCCTCGATTGAATAGGCAGGATCGGGCCTTCGATGGAACGTCGCGATTGTTAGTCGGCAATCGCATTTTCAGCAGGGAAGATGACCTCCGCAATATTTGCCTTGGCCCGCATGCTTGAGCTTCGGGCCGGCGTTATCGCATTGGACGATGGGCCGCGATGCCATCGACTGCCAAGGGCGCTGGCAGTACCCAGCGGCGATCTCGCGGGGGATCACGAGTGGGGGG
>CAMFLN010000549.1 GCA_945957305.1 uncultured Planctomycetaceae bacterium
GTGTGATTCGTAACGGGGTGCAGTGTGCGGAACACGCTGGGAAGGATGCGAAGAACGAAAGTGAAGTACCGAGAGTCACACTGGCTCCATGCACACTCAGGCTGGCCGGCGACAACACCCGTCGGCCAGCCTGAGGGGAGCCCTCTCAGGAGAAGCAAGCATCGGCCTAACTTTGTGATGCCCGTGAGCGAAGAAGTGAATCCTCATGTCCAACAAACTCAATGACTACCTAGCGAAAGCCTACGGCCAAACCAACATCAATCGGCTGCCCGCACACGCTCGACGGATCTGCGTCGACGACTACGGCCCCCACGACCACTCCCCGCCCTTCTGCCACATCAACGCCCACGTCAAGGACGACGACGACTCCTTCGACCTGGTCCTCGAACACGTCCCGACGAACGCCGCCGTCCTAGAACTCGTCGACGAGGTACGAGGCGAAATAACCGACAACGGCCTGTCGAAGGACATCCGACTCCACCTGTACGCCAGCCAGGGACCGTACATCCGCCGGCTGGCTCAAGCCATCAGGAAAGTCGTGGCCCGCGGTGCCAAGTACCAAAATCGGAACTGGAAATGGATCGCCCCCCGCACGGCAGCGTCACTGGAGAAACTGGCCGCTCACCTGAAGCAGTACGAGCGGCGGCGAAAAGCGGGAACACTCCCCACGTACCCGCCGGCGCCGCCGACCGCGACAGTGGTCGCCACGGGCAAGGCGAGCACCACCCGCCAGCGGAAACACCGGGCCGTCCCCACCGAGGACGACGACGAAGAAAACCTATTCAAAATCTGCGGAGTCGAATGACCGTGCCAGCACGACCCCGAAACCCCGACCGTGACACTCAACGCACTAGCTTGGCTTTTAAGCCCGACTATGGGTGGCCCGTGACCAAAAATGCGGCGCATATTTTTAACCGCCTATATCGAAGCCGTAGATGGCACGTGCCAATAACCGATCTGTGAGGTCCGATATGTGCATGGGGCAAGACTTAAACCCGAAGGCAGAGGGCATGATTCTGTACCGACGATACGACCCAATTCCTGGCGATGACGAAAATGTTGAAACGTGGTCCGTCGAATGCTGGCCCGATGATGTGAAGAGTACTCGACCCACACCACTCGGAATCGCCTGGGTACGGATCTGGCGCGAACTCCATGCAGAAGAAGTAAGAGAAGGTTCGCTTCGCGAAATCCTGTGGCACGTGCTAGTCGCTGACGATCTCAGGAGAAGAGGCGTAGGTATGCGCTTGATCGAGGCGTGCCTCGTGCGTTGGCCGAATATCCACATTACCGAGGGTATATCGACCGCTGGGCTGGCCCTCCGCGACTCGGTGGACCGGCGCTGGCCGCGAATCCCGGTAGAAGTCTTCTCCGACGCAGCAAAGGCGCAAATGCGAGCCGCAGGCATCGATCTGGCTGAAGCAGCCGCCGAATTTCGCGCGCAAAAGCGCTCGCTTCGCCAGGAGATTGTCAGGAATTATGAGGCCGCAGAAGACTAGGCGCGTCTCCATGCGGAGCCTCGAAGCCGCACGATCGTCAACCCACGGCCAGTTCCGGCGCGCCATCCAAAGGACGCAAACCACCAGTGCTACGCGTACCGCTTTACCGTGACTCTCAAAGCACTAGCGTGCCTTTTAAGCCCGACTATGGGGGGCCCCTGACCAAAAATCCGGCGCTTATTTTTAAGGCCCTATATCGAAGCCGTAGGGGGCACGCGCCAGCAACCAAGCCACCGTCCGTTGGCATCGAAATACCGCCGCGGCAGAAATTTTTTTACCGCCCCAGGCCTCGAAAGCGCTTTCGCACAGAATCGCGTCATAAGCGGGTAAAAATTTGCCCTGACTCCCGGAACGTCCGAGGGCGATCGAGCTCCGCAGAACGGCACCTGGATCGCCAGGCGCGGAAGTATGCCCCATCGACAGATGTCATTAAGTCGTCCACCTCGAATTGCAACGCGCTGCCTCTTCCGCCAGGGAGCTGGCAGCCGCCGAATTTTTTTCCCAGTTTTTAGCCACGGGCGTGTGTAGCATTCCTTGGGCCGCCACTAAGGAGGAGAAGCCAATGCTCAAAACCTAAATCCAGCAAGCCGCGGCAGCGCTCGATGCGTGACGCCACGATCGCCCCCAATCAGCGCGATGCGGCACGAACGCCCGTCGTTTTCGCGGACAATTCTTAATGCCCAAGCGGTGGTAGATCGATCAACTGAGCCCCCCCGTCCTGTGGACGGTACTTAAATAACTATTTCACAAGGAGTTATGC
This sequence comes from uncultured Planctomycetaceae bacterium, assembly GCA_945957305.1. Taxonomy (GTDB): domain Bacteria; phylum Planctomycetota; class Planctomycetia; order Pirellulales; family JACPPG01; genus JACPPG01. Next base: position 2,260 of record CAMFLN010000549.1, read on the forward strand.
CATGGAAAACGTTCCGGCCCCGACTTGGAGTACACTCGACCGTACCCTCGAACTATCGGAAGGGCTCCGTGACCATTACACGCTCATGTCCAAGATTTCTGCATGGACGCCGGCTGACATGGTGCTGGCCACAAGCCACCTTGCCCGGCGGTTCGCCGCGAAGCGGCTCAGCATGACTGCTGATGCCGCTGAAGTGGCCGCGATTCGCGCCCAGGTTGACAAGATTGAAGCCATCGAGCGCGCCGTCGAAGCGTTCCTGTCAGCGAACGACCCCGAAAACCAGCTCACGAGCGGCGATATAGACGCGTCGACAATTTATGAGAACATGGTGAAAGCCCGCATCACTGGCTTGGTACCTTATCCCCTGTCCGCGGCCGACGTTCTTGCGGCTATGGCTTATCTATGTCTTTCCTACGCCTGTCGAGTCTTGTACCCAGACGACGATGACGCTGAGGAAGCGGCGAATGAGGCGAAGGACAACGATGTAGCGGAGATAGCTAGCCAGAGTGATTACGACTGGTAATCCGTGATCAACGCGCCAACGTAGTGCGACAATCAAGAGCACTGGCCAGGCAGCTGAGTTGACGATGCCTGATCGATGCGTGCCTCTTTGTGCATGGGTGACGGCTTGAAACACCGAAGGGAAATCACATGGTTTTGTGCCGACGATATGACCTCGATTCCGGGCGACGATGAGATGGTTGAAACTTGGTCCGTCAAGTGCTAGCCCGATAATGTGCAAAGTGCGCGACCCGCTCCGCTCGGTATCGCTTGGGTGCGGGTCCCACGCGGGCCAGGCGCCGGCGCCATGCACGGCGGTGTGTTGTGGTGCGTGTTGGTCGCTGATGACCAGCGGCGGCAGGGCGCGGGAATGTGCTTGGTGGAAGCCTTCGTAGCTCGTTGGACAAAGTCGCAATCACGTCAGCGTGTCGGATGCAGGCCAAGCGCTGAGAGGTGCCTTCAGTAAACGTCCGCGGCGATTGCGCGCTTAGATGTCCAGCGACGAGTACAAGGCCCAAATGCAGGAAAGCGGGATCGAAGTGGAGCAATTCGAGAGCGACCAAATCGCGTAATGGCGAGCCATGGTCCATTCCGACGAAATCGTCCCAAACGACGGACATGGTTAGGCATTCCCTCAAGTAACGCCCAAGACCCAACCCTCGACCTGAGCAATCGTGCGTTCAGCCGGCGAAAACGATGGCGCGAAAAACCGTGACTTACATCAACTGGGGCGCCCATGAGGAGGACAGTGCGATGAACAATGATTTCGAAGACGATCACGACATTGACGAGCCACAACAGGCGCCGAAGCCAAGCGACCACCAGTACGACGTGTTCAGCGAGGGCCATGAAACCGGGACGAGCTGGGCAGCCGCAGCCGACCTTTATCAACTTGACGCCTTGTGCAGTTGGTATGAATGCATGCCTGCTGCGCAACGTGAAGAGTTTCTCGACAACAGTGTCGGTCCAGGTGCGGCACCCGGTGCTCGTCGCCTCGCAGAACTGATCGGCTCGGAAGACGGAACACGAG
>CAMFLN010000550.1 GCA_945957305.1 uncultured Planctomycetaceae bacterium
AGCTAGCAGTGGCACCCCGTCCGTATCGACGAGGGGGTTTTGAAACCCGCCCTAGTACGACTTATCGGCGCCGCCGGACTTCCATTTGCGCTTCGATTTTTCGGCCTCTTCGCCCGGCGTGACTTTATACTCGGGCTGCTCGATAACGAGAATCTCGGTCACCAGCGGTTCGGGCTCTTCAGAAGCGCGCCGCGCCGCGGCTTTCGCTTCGGGATCATCCGGCTTTTCCGCGGCAGGGTCCGTGGGGGTGGTGACCTGCGCGGCCTGCTTGCGCGTGAAGATCACATCGACCGTGCGCGCCTGGCCGTGCTCGACACCTTGCCCCATCCAATCCACCCACCGGCCGTAGGAGCGGGGCCGGCTTGTGGAGCCTTTCAGCTGCATCTTGTAGTGTGTGTTCAGCTTATACAAGCTGGCCGTGTCCTCCATCCGCACGTAGTGCACGCTCAACGGAGTAATGTCGGCCTTCTGCAAGCGCTTGGGCAGATCGTCCGGCAGACACATGTGATACTCGGCAACGATCCTCGCACCCTCGTGAAGTTCAAGAGGGAAGGTGCCCGCCCGCGTTGCCGCGCTCTGCTTTTCGGTTTCTGCGGCCTCGCCGGCCGGCGCACTCGACGTGGCGCGCGTCGAGACGGTCGCCGTACGCCCGGCAGCGGCGTCCTTCGCCGTGGTCCCTGGTGTTATCATGTGATCGTGCCCGGCGCCTGCCTGGGCAGCAGCGAGAAATCGCGCGTTTAACGATTCGACGAATTGCTCCGTGGCCTTCATCCAGGCGTAGCGGGCCTTTTCTTCGTTTTCGGCGCGTTCGCCCGCTTCGCGGTTGCCGCGTTGTGGTCGTTGGCGGCCGGCGGCACGTTCCGTGCGAGGCTTCTGTTCCGGCGGTTCTTCCTTGCGGGGGACTCGCTTGACGACCAGCAGCAAGCCGGGGTCGTGCACGAGGTCGCCGAAGCGGGCGCCCAGCTTTAAAGCGTCAGGACCGTCGGACCAATGTTTCTGATGCAAATCGCCCAATGCGGTGCGCATGTCTCTCATCGGAATGCCCACCGCCAGTTGCAGAGCGTCGGCAAAGTCGGCGAATGAGGCGGCGTCCTCTCCCTGGCTTTGCAGATGGGCGATGACCTCTTCGCTCCAAATCTGTTGCACGACGCCTTGCAGCACGGCGGCATCCGTCAACTTTTCGCTGGCCGCCGCTTCGCCGGGGGTCGCGGCGACCGGAATGGCCGCGGAAGAAAGTCCCAGCAACCGGTCAGCCGTCGAGGCGCTATACGCCGCGAAACGGCGTTCCAGATCAGCACGCGAGGCCGCGTCCAGTTTGTCGCTGCTAAACAGGCGGGCTTGCGCCGCGAGGTTCAACGGGGATGGTTTCAGCAGCAGCGCAAAGACCGCGCGACGCTGCTCTTCGCTGGCGCTTTTGCGGATCGCGGCATCGACCAACGCCATGCGGACGGCACTCGAGGCCTGTTGATCGATCGCGGCGAGTAATTGTCCTTGCAGCGCCGGGTCGGGCGTGGCGCCGGGGCGTAGCAGTGGCGCGTTTACCGCCGCGGCCAGGAGCATGTCGACTTCTTGCTTGGTCGGCTTCTTGAGTAGCGCTTTAGCAGCGAGGCCGGTGACGGCCGCGTCAGGGACCGCCGTCTTCAATTCCCCGAGCAGCAGGCGTTTCAGCGCCGTGCGCGCCGTCGGAGTCTGGTTAGAACCCAGTGCATCGATGATGACCGCAACCACGGCATCTTCCGCCGGGCGCGGTGGCGGGGCGGGCTGAGCATTGGTCGCTGCGGGAGGCATGGGAGCAGCCGTTTGTCCATCGGCCGCGGGGGGCGCAAGCGAAGCGACCGGTGCGGCGGGAGGCGGGGCCGCAGCGGGGGCCGCCGCCGCAGGGGCGGGGGGCGCGGCTGGTGAAGCTGCCGCTGGGGGAGCTTGGAGCAGTTCGACCAACAATCGAGCCGCATTCTCGCTGCTCGATTTCGAGGGACCGAGCGCCGCAATGGCGGCGAGCAACTGAGGATCGCCTTCGGCGCGGGCCTGGCGGAAATGTTCCGGCTTCCACGACCCAAAGCTGGCGGGGCGAGCGCCCGGAGCGGCGTTGCCTAGATTGAGTCCAGGAATCGCCTGCAGCGCCTGCGGCGTAAGCGCCGGCGGCTTTGCGCCCTCGCTGGCAGTGGCCTCGCTTGGTGCAGCGGCCTCGGGATTCTTGCCGGCGTCGCCGAGCGTCGCTTCCGCCGGCTTTGATTCCTCGGGCTTGGATTCCGCCGCGGCCTCTGCGGCCGGTTTCTCAGCCGGCGCGGGTGCAGCCGCTGGCGCCGCTGCCGGCGGCGTAGCAGTCGCTCCAGGCTTCGGGCTTTCCTTACTGCCGCAACCTGTCAGCGACAAACAGGCCATTGCCAGCACGAGGAGCAGCGAATCTCCGGAGGCAGGCGGCTGAAAATAATGCTTGCCGCGAAAGTTCTGCGCATGAACTCGCCCAGGCATGAAATCAATCCTCATGAACGAAGGCTCGCTGACTGTTCCGAATCCCGCCCGGCCCTAAGCCCCCACTGGGTCACGAGCTAGCGGCCTTCAGTATGCCATAGGGCCCGGCAAAAAACCACGAACCATCCGCCCGGCCTGCACGCGGAGATCATGAGGGCACTCTGGCGCCTGATGCTATCGTACGGGGATCGGCCCCTCGGTACTCCGCGAGCTGACATTGACCGCTTTCCCAGGTCCACTAAAATGTTGCACTCTTTGAAGTTATTGCCAATCGAGGGGCGCAGGGCGGTGCGACGGCTTGCTGAATGAGGCGCAGCTGCCACGCTGCGCGGCGATCACCGTCGCATGATGAGAACCGCGGCACGCTGCCCGAGCGCGCAGCTCTCCCTCTCGCCGACACAAGTTTAGCAATCCACGAAGATGGCCGAATCCGCGATGAGTGAACCCTCGCAAGAGAATGCTGCGCAAGACCTCACGATGCACGAGGCAGCGCGCCGCGAGAAACTGCGCAAGATTCGCGAACTCGGATTTGATCCCTGGGGCCAACGCTTTGACGAGCATCAGGCCATCGCCGACATCCGTGGTCGCGAAGGCGAAATTAAAGCCCTGCCCCTAGCCGAAGGGCAACGCGCGCCGGAGCAGCACGGCCCACGTGTGCGCGCTGCGGGGCGCATTCTGTTGCAGCGGCGCAAAGGGAAAGTGATTTTTGCCAATATCTCGGACTGGACCGGCAAGATTCAGCTGCTGATCGGACGTGCCCAGGTAGGCGAAGAAAGCTGGGCGCTGGCGGATTGCTTCGACCTGGGTGATTTGATTGGCGTCGAAGGGGAATTGAAGCACACGCAAACCGGCGAGCTCACGATCTTTGCCGACAAGCTGTTCTTCCTCACCAAGTCGATCGAGCCGCACCCGGACAAGCATCATGGCCTGACCGATCCCGAGCAGCGCCAGCGCAAGCGATACCTCGACCTGATCCACACCGACGGATCGCTCGAACGTTTTCTGCGGCGGACGAAAATCGTGCAGTCGTTTCGGCAAACACTCGCGGGGCAGGGCTACGTCGAGGTCGAAGGTCCGACCTTGCACTCGATCGCCGGCGGAGCCGCCGCGCGGCCATTTCGCACGCACCACAACGCGCTGGATATTCCGTTGTACCTGCGGATCGCGCTGGAATTACACCTGAAGCGGCTGCTGGTGGGGGGCGTCGAGCGGGTCTACGAGCTGGGAAGAGTCTATCGCAACGAGGGGATCAGCCAGCGGCACAACCCTGAGTTCACGATGCTCGAGGCCTACCAGGCCTACTCCGAC
>CAMFLN010000551.1 GCA_945957305.1 uncultured Planctomycetaceae bacterium
TCCGACTCCTGTGCCGGTGTCCGTACTGTGTGAGTCCACCGCACGATGTTCCACCGCGAGACTTTGCGATAGCGCGCTGACGAACTCCGATTCAGTGGGAAGCCGCTTGCCACTGGCTTCGGCAAGTTCGACGGCAACATCAAACATTACGGTTGCTGCAAAGTCATCAGTCACTCTGTGCCACCGATGATCCTTTGGCGTTTCGCCTCGATGGAATCGGCGATACTCCGCAAGGGTGACCTCTTGGCAGTCCATATAAATACCGTGCGTCTCAGATGTCCCCGGCAACAGCGCCATGCCGCTGGTGACCTCGGCCATTGGAATGTGGATGGGTGGAAGCTCGATTGATTTGTCGGAGTTGAGTGTCCAGCGATTGTGAGAATGCATGCCGCTCAGGGAATCCGCACGTTTGGGGACGCGTCGGTACACTTCGTGAAAACGGCCATCATCCAATGCCGCCACCACAAGATAATCGCCTGCAGGAACATCGATTTCCAAAGGGGAACGTGCACGAGGCCGAATCGCCTTGTCTGGAATCGGCTCTCCATCGTTTGCTTCCAGAGGAACGAAGACGATCCTTGCGCCGTCCGGTGATGTCGTCAAATGGACGGTTCGTATGCCGAGGAGCGATCGGTTTTCTGTAACCACCTGCGCGGCAAATACCATTCCACTGACAATCACGGCAAGTAGCACTGCTACAGCTGCCCACAACGGGTGGCGACGGAGCCAGCGCCAGGCGTGCTCCAGGGGATTGGGCCTGCGCGCCACGATAGGGCGACCGTCTAGTACGCGACGCAAGTCAACGGCCATCTCTTGGGCAGACCAATAGCGATCGTCCGGGAGTTTAGCCATCGCCTTGAGGCAGATCGTTTCGAGCGCGCGCGGAATGGACCTTTGGATCTGCCGGGGCCGTGATGGTTCTTCGTGGATAACTTGCTGAATTACCGTAGCAGAGCTACCACTGAAGGGCGGTTGCCCTGTGAGCATCTCATAAAGGATCGCACCTAATCCGTACACGTCGGTGCGTCGGTCGGCCGCCGTCGCCTGACCGTTTGCCTGTTCGGGTGACATGTAAGCGGGCGTGCCTACCAACTCACCGTCCAGTGTCATGTCACGATGATCGCTAGCGCATTTCGCCAGTCCAAAATCAGTGACATGCGGATTTCTCGCGTCGTCCAAAATGATGTTGCTTGGCTTCAAATCGCGGTGGATTACTCCTTTCTGATGGGCGTGATCCAGAGCGTCCGCGAGCTGCACGCACAGCACCATCGCTTCATGCGCTGTCGGCCGCGAATTGGCCAAGTAATCCCGCAAGTTCTGTCCAGGAATGTACTCGGACGCGATATACAGCGTGTCGCCATCGCGCCCCACCTCATAGACAGGTACGATTCGCGGATGATTGAGTTGGCCCGCCGCACGCCCCTCGCGCAGAAATCGGTTAAGGGCGTTGTCCGAAAGTGGTCGCGAATGAGGCACCTTAAGCGCGACCGTCCGCTGCAGCCGTGGGTCGAGCGCTTTCCAAACCTTTCCGCTGCCGCCAACGCCAATGCATTCTAGGAGCAAGAAATGGCCGACCCCCGCGGGATCGGTCGACACTGCATTGAGTCGTGCCGCGTGGGGGCATTGCTTTAGGCGGGCCTCTTCGATCTGCGATGCATATTGCGGAAATCTTGCCAGGTACGATTTCCAATCGAGCCCGCCTGCATCATGGTTACGGAGCTCAAAATCGACCAAGAGCAGCTCAACGAATAGCCTACGACGGTGTGGCTCGTCGACGTAGAGTAGGTACTGCGCGAGGTCTGGCTTATTGCCTGCCCAGATGTGTTGCTCAAAGCGGTCGCAGATCAAATCGATCTGCAACTCAATTCCCAGGCCTGCAAGTTCTTCGCGAAGAATTGGCCCCTTAGACCGCACAGATTAGCTCCTCTGCCCACGCGTTGCGTATCAGTCCTAATTTCCGTTCGACCGAGCGCTTGCTAATGGCCAGTATTACGGCAATCTCAGGAACAGAATAACCCTCTAAGCGATGCTTGGCAATGTTAATGAGATCGGTGTTCGGCAGTAAATGAAATAGTCGTTGGCACTCTTCTTCCAGGATGGTGATCGTTTCCGGAGTTGGGCACTGGCCGACGAGTTGGTCGAAGGAGAATCGCCCTCGTGACCCATTAGTGTCTGTGCCACCGTAGTCGGCCTCCGTAAATACACGGCGACCGCCCCGCTTCGCTGCATCAGAACGTCGAATTAGACTGACGGCCTTTTGTTTTGTAATTGCCAGCAGCAGCCACCACAATTCGTCTCGATTGTTGACGTCATTAAATCGGCCCTCCACCGCTCCGCGACAAAGGCTGATAAACACACTTTGAACGACGTCGTCTTCATCGGCGACAACTTTTGACCTTCCGGCTAAGCGACGCCCAGCAATTTCCACGAGTTTGGCGCGATATCGGTCCCACAATTCTTGCACATGGGCGGTTTCGCCGGCTTTGAGCGAATGCAACCATTGGCTAATCGAGTGTGGCTGTGACATGGTGATGGCTTGCGGGGGTGGCAATTCAAATTCCCATGCACATTTGTTTATATCGGCCGCCCTGGTAGGGCAATACGCCCCCACCCGATCAGGCGGAAATCGCTGCCCGGCAGAATATTTTGGCGGGTTCAGGAGGTCTTTTGCGGTTCAAAGATGGGAGTTCCGAATTAGGTCCGCGAAACTCCGCTGGAACGGCGTTCTCAGGTCGACACGTGGAAACCGTGATTCGAGGACAACGCCAGAAGGACTCCGGACTTTGTTTCCGGTAATTCTCGCCTAGGGACCACCAATAAAGATGCCGCCAACAAGTGTCATGATTGCTGACCGCGAACCGGTAGCGCTTGACCTCTTGAACCGATTGGTGCGCTCGTTCGCGGACTTCTGCGTGACGGGAGTGTTTAGTGATGCCCTGAACCTCAGGGCTGCCGTCGACTGTTCTCCTCCGGACTTGGCCATCGTCGACCCCTGGCTCGATGGTATTACCCACGCTTGCCAATCATTCACAAACGCCCATCCGCGGGTTCGCGTTATTTTTTTGGACCGCTCTTTCCAGACGTATCAACTCAAACGCGCCTTTGCATGTGGCGCTCAGGCCTACTTAACCAAGAAAGATGCATTAATAGATTTTGAGGCATCGCTCCGACTTCTGGCCGCTGGTGAACAAACTCGCTTGCGGTCAATTGTCAGTCACGTACACAAGTACTGCACTCTCAATCCTGGGCTTCTGACAATTCGGGAAGTTGAGGTCATGAGGCATCTTGCAGCGAACTTAACGTTGCGAGCCTCGGCGCAATGCTTAGGGACTAGCGAAGCGGTTGTACAGAATATCCACGCCCAATTACTGCGAAAACTGCAGCTTCACCAAAAGCGGGCGGTGACTTGATACGCCACCCTGAGGCATCGCACTCAATCAGGAACTACTACGGTTGTCCTGCGCGAGCTCTTGCCGCCAAATTGGGTCAGGGAACGTGTAGAGCAAGTACTGGTCGCGTTATGACGTCGCCTAGAGGGCTGTTCCTTTGTAAACCATGAATCTGCGTCATTCGGTCGCTGAGCAAGTGCTTGAAGGGAAATGCTGACCGTGTTCAGGGACCATTACCGCTTCGTCGAGGATTGCGTCAAATGAAGAAATCGCTCCTGATTTTGATTTTTACGATGGCCTGCGCTTTGTCTGGGAACGGGGAGCGTTTGTTCGCATCTGAGCAAACCACCGCCCGACAGCTCACGGCGAATGACATTTC
>CAMFLN010000552.1 GCA_945957305.1 uncultured Planctomycetaceae bacterium
CGAAATTGAAAGCCACGAAGAAACCGCCGCCGGTTGCTGATCGTGATCGCACGGTCGCGATCTATACCAAGGCCGCCGAGATCTTTCAGGAGCGCGGTTTCGATGCCACGTCGATGAGTGATATTGCCGCGGCCGTCGAGCTGACCAAGGCTGGCCTGTACTACTACATCGACAGCAAGGAAGACCTGCTCTACGCGATCATGAATTTCGCGATGGAGCGGCTCGAAGCGACGGTCATCGATCCGGCACGCGCGGTGGTTGATCCCGAGCAGCGCTTGCTCGACATAATCCGGCGCCACGGCCGGCTGCTCACCGCAGGGAACAAGGCGATCACGATCCTGACCGACGAGATGGAAGGATTAAAGCCCCGGCATCGCAAACAGATCCTCGATCGCAAACGCGCCTATGTCGAACTGGTGCGGAGCACACTCGAGGAGCTGCGCTCGGCCGGCAAGCTCCGCGACGTCGACACGACCGTGGCCACGTTCAGCCTTTTTGGTACGCTCCTCTGGCTGCCGCGCTGGTACGACAGTCACGGTGATCTCTCCGGCGAGGAGGTCATCGAACACGTGGTGCAAATCGTCACAGGCGGATTGCTCAAGTCCAGAAAGTAGAATACTTCGACCCATGAATATCATCGTTTGTCTCAAGCAGATTCTCGACCCCGAGATCCCCGCTCGCGATTTTCGCGTGGATAGCGCCAAACGCGTAGCCGAACAAGGGGGCGCAACTCTGGTCACCAACATCTTCTGCGAAAATGCGCTGGAGACGGCCCTGCAATTTCGCGAAGCCCACGGCGGCAAAATCACGGTCGTCACCTGCGGCGGCGACGCGGCCGAAGAAGTGCTCCGCAAGGCGCTGGCCCTGCGGGCGGACGATGCCGTGCTGATCGAATCCTCGGCAGAAAATCCCGATCCGCTCTTTGTCGCGCGGGCCTTGGCCGCCGCGATTCGCAAGATCGGCGCATACGACGTAGTCCTCGTCGGACGCGAATCGGGGGACTGGGGGGCAGGCCAAACCGGCGGCCTGTTGGCCGAGGAATTGGGCATTCCCTGCATTTCGTTTGCTGAATCGTTCGAACCGTCCGCCGGCAAGTTACACGTCAAACGTCAGACCGACAGCGGCTGGGAGCAATTCGAGGCAGCCACACCGGTCGTGCTGACGATCACCAACCACGACAAGAACGTGCCGCGAATTCCCAAGACGCGCGACGTCATGCAATCGTATCGCAAGCCATTGACCAAGTGGCCGCTCGCTGACCTGGCGATCGATCCGGCCACAGGCGGCGATTTTTATCAGGTGGCCGAGTTGTCGGTCCCGCGCAAGGAAACTCAGTGCGAGTTCGTCGCCGGCGACACGCTCGAAGACAAGATCGACGCGTTCGCCGCCCGCGTGTCGCAAGTCATTCGCTCAATCTAAAACCACCCTGCAAATAGCGAGATTCATCGTGTCAGACGTCGTAACTTGTTTATGGGGCCGCGCAGGATGGGACCGTGCGGCGCAGGGATTGTTGGGCGCCGGCCGCCGCCTGGCCGATGAGCTGGGGGGCAAACTGCGCACGATCGTGCTCGGGCCAGCCGACGAAGCGCTCGTCACCGCGGCGCAAGCGGTCGCTGATTCGGTCGTCATTGCCGAAGACGAAACACTCGCCGAATACAATCCCGAGAGCTATCTCGCGGCCTTGACAGCCGCGTGTCAAAAATTCGCGCCACGCGCCGTGCTCTTGGGGAACGACGCTTATGGCCAGGAGCTGGCGCCGCGTTTGGCCCATCGCTTAGGTGGCAGCGCCGCGGGGGATGCCGTCGAACTGTCCGTTGCCGACGGACAGCTGCGCGTCACGCGCGGAGTCTACGGCGGCAAGGCCACCGCCGTGATTGCCTTAATGAAATCGCCAGGGGTCATCTGGGTGCGCGCCCGCGCCATGGCCCCGGCCGATGCAGGCGCCGCAGGCGAAGTCGAACGTGTGCGGCTGGGAATCGCCGCAGACCCGCGGGTCAAAGCCATCGCGCGGCATGTCGAAGCCAAGGAAGGCGTGCGCCTGGAAGACGCGCAGTTGATTGTCTCGGGCGGACGCGGCCTGGGGGGGCCCGAGCCGTTTCAGAAGCTACAAGCCCTGGCCACGGCCATGGGAGCGCAAATGGCCGCGTCGCGCGCGGCGTGCGACGCCGGCTGGGTGCCCGCCTCGTGGCAAGTGGGGCAGACGGGCAAGAAAGTGGCGCCGCAACTGTACCTGGCCATCGCCATCTCGGGCGCCAGCCAGCACGTGATGGGCATCGCCGACTCGAAGGTGATTTGCGCGATCAACCGCGACCCTGACGCACCGATCTTCAAGCATTGCGCTTTCGGACTGGTCGAAGATTACGAGAAGGTCGTCGGTCCCTTGGCCGAGAAGCTGAGCCGACACTCATGAACGATCCGCATCAGGCAACGCGCGAAGTCCTGTGGAACATCAGCCACGTGTGGTTGATGTACGCGCTGCTGCTGCCCACCATGGCGGTCGCGGCGTACGGGTTTTATCGCCGGGTGAAAATCTGGGGGCGCGGCAAAGCGGATTGCCGGTGGGACCGCCCAGTCGAGCGCGCGGCACTGGTTGCCAAGTACGCAATTCTGCAATTACGCACCTGGCGACGACTGTACCCAGGCGTGATGCACGCGATGATCTTCTGGGGCTTTGTCGTGCTGACCATCGCCACGACGGTCGTGATGCTGGATTACGATTTCGGCCTGCCCATCATGCACGGCTATTTCTATTTAGTATTCCAGTCATTTATCACCGACGTGTTCGGGGTGCTGGCGATCCTGGGCATCGGTCTGGCCGGGGCGCGCCGCTGGTTCTTGCGACCAAAGCAGTTGGTCTACACGCGCGAAGCGTCGCTGATCCTGATCGCGATCCTTGTCATCCTGGTGACGGGGTTCCTGGTCGAAGGGTGGCGCATCGCGGCCACTCAGGATCCGTGGGGAGCGTGGTCTCCTTTTGGCAACTTGGTAGCGCGCGCGTCGAGCGCCACCATGTCCGTCGAGGCAATGACCACCGCACACAGAGCCACCTGGTGGCTGCACATGCTGCTGGTCTTTGGCTTTCTGGCCTGGGCGCCGTATACGAAGATGGCCCACGTGTTGACGTCGACTTTGAATATTTACACCGCGCGGCTGGCCCCGATCGGCGCCAACCTGCGGAAAATGAATTTCGAATCCGAGGAGCCGTTAGGCATTCACACGCTGGCCGGTTTCGACTGGAAAGACTTGCTCGATTTCGACGCCTGCACCGAGTGTGGCCGCTGCACCGCGGCCTGCCCCGCTAATCGTGTAGGCAAGGAGCTTTCGCCGCGCGACATGATTCTCGATTGGCAGCGTCTGGCGCATGCCGACAATGCCGATTTCGCGCAGTCGTACCTGGGGGCCACGCCGGCCCTCTCGGCCGATGCGATGTGGCAATGCACCACCTGCGGCGCCTGCGTCGAAGCATGCCCGGTGTCGATCGAGCAGATGCCGAAGATCGTCGACACGCGCCGCTACCTGGTCATGGAGGACGCCGAGTTCCCCGACACCATGCAGCAGGCGCTGACCTCGGTCGAAACGCGCGGCCATCCCTTCCGCGGCACGGCGTTCAACCGTGTCGATTGGGCGCAAGGGCTGCCGATTGCCACCATGGCCGAGGCGCGCGAGGCCGACGTCCTGTTGTGGATCGGCTGTGGCGGCGCGCTGGTCGAACGCAATCACAAAATCGTCCGCGCCTTGGCGCAATTGCTCACCAAAGCCGAAGTC
>CAMFLN010000553.1 GCA_945957305.1 uncultured Planctomycetaceae bacterium
TGTACGGGGGTCGAGTCAGGACGAATCGGTTTGTTGCTGGCGACTTCGCCGTGCGCGACCATGCCTGTGGAGTTCTCTGACGTGGCGGCCGGCTCCGCAACGGCATCAGAAACGGCGGGGCTTCCGTCGGCGGACTTGGCCGGCATAATCTTGCCCATCAAGCCCTTCACGCCGCCGTAGGTCGAAATGACATACGGCACAACGGTCGTGGCCAGGAAGATGGCAATGAACAGTTTGCTTCTGCCGAACATACGACACCTCGGCCGCGCAGAGGCATTCCTACGCCGGACAGCGGGTGCGCCAAAAACGTCGCAGCGATGCGCGATTTCGCTGCCTGCCGCGCGCCCGATAACGATCACGGCTCATCGAGTGCTATCGGCCTGCGCAGGAAAAGAATCGCGGTCCGCATGATCACGCCCTAGTGCTTGGCTAGCAGGCACAAAACGTAATTTGCCTATAAGCCGCAACGAGACCGCGCAACGGCACAGCGACTCACTGACGCGCAGCGTTGATACAGGCGTCAAAGTCGATCACGTCGCCAAGGTAATAAGCGATGCCCTAGGTCTGCGGAATCGCCACCCGTTCGCCCCCCTTCATGGCTGACTGGTGGGCACAAATGCCGGTCATGGTCCAGTTGGCGCTGGTGCCGGCGTCGGGGCGCGGGGCGCGATCTTCGACGATCGCGCTAATAAACTCATGCGCCAGGTGGGGGTGCGAACCGCCATGCCCACTCCCTTGGATAAAGGACAGGTGTTGCGTTTCGTCCGCGTCATACACTCCCTTGGTCGTGTAGCGACGGATTCCCTCGGGCAGCAGGTGGGCAAAGTCGGGCACATTCACGCGTTCGGGCTTCTCGCCACGATGCAGCACGCACGGTTCGTGTTCGATGCGGGGCCATTCAAAGGCCACCTTGTCGCCGTACACGTCGAAGCTTTCGATGTACTGCCGCGCCGTCTCGAACAGGCTGCGTGTCACTTCGCAGGCCAGCGGCGAATCGGCCATGCGGATTGTCGCGGTCTCGACCGCAAAAGGACTCCCATATTTCGACGTGAGCGCCTCGCTGATGCGGCCCGAGCCATGGCACACAACGCTTTCGGCGCGTTTATTCGGCAGGTGCAAGCAAGGGCTGACGCAGTGCGTGGCGTAGTGCATAGGGGGCAGCCCTTCCCAGTAGCCGGGCCAGCCCGCCATCTCCTGCTGGTGCGACCCACGCAGGAACTGAAGACGACCTAGTTCACCGCTTTCATAGAGTTGCTTGACGAACAGGAACTCGCGGCTGTAGACCACGGTCTCCATCATCATGTAGTGCTTGCCGCTTTTGCGCTGCGCTTCGACGATCGCCAGGCATTCTTCCACCGTAGTGGCCATCGGCACGGTGCTGGCCACGTGCTTGCCCGCCTTCAGGCCCGCCATGCTTTGCGGCGCATGGTCCGGAATAGGCGTATTGATGTGTACGGCATCGACGTTAGGATCGGCCAGAACATCCTCGTACTTCGTATACCGCTTGGCGATACCAAAATGATCGCCGATCTGCTGCAGCTTCTCGGGCGAGCGCTGGCAGATGGCATACATCTCGGCATGCGGATGGTTCTGGTAAATCGGAATGAACTCGGCCCCGAAACCCAGACCGATGATCGCCACGCGTACTTTTTGAGGGCTTGCCATGCGCCTACTGCTCCACGGAATCGAAGGTCAAAACGGAATTGATTTCCGCCCTCGTGCGCCGGGCGAAAATCCGGCTGCTGATGCAACCGCTGGCTGAAGAGGTTTCCCGCTGAAATCGTGGTCAGATTACAATACGCGCGATGACGACGCAAGAAACCGTGAGCACAGGACTGCCGGAGGATGGTCAGCGATTGGACGACTACCGTTGGCTCGTCAGCGGCGCGGCAGAACCCTGGCTGCGCCGCGCGGCAGAGGGAGGGCGTTCCGTGGTCAGCCTGACCGCGGAATTGCGCCGCGAACTTTCGCCCACACGTACTCACCTGGTATTGGAACAAGTCGAGTTGCGGCGTCGCGCGATAGGCAAGTTTACCGCGGCGCCACGGATGTTCTTCACGCCCTTGGGTCTGGAACAGGCGACCGACGAGCATATCGCTGCCTATAAGGCGGCCAGGTTTCCTCCGCGTCAGCCGGTGGCCGACCTCTGTTGCGGCATCGGCGGCGACCTGGCCGCGCTCGCCAGACGTGGGCCAGTGATCGGTGTGGATCGTGATCCGGCGGTCTCGATTCTGGCTGCAGCGAATGTGCGTGCCGTCTGCGCTGCCGCGGATCTGAAAATGGCCGCGGTCGATGTGGCGAACTTCGACATACATTCGCACGCCGCCTGGCACATCGATCCCGATCGCCGCGCCGGCGGGCGGCGCACAACCCGGGTCGAACTGCATGAACCGGGCCCGGAGGTGATCGACCACCTGCGCGCGCGTCAGCCCGATGCGGCCGTGAAGCTCGCCCCCGCGGCGACGTTGCCGGATTCGTGGGAGCACGAAGCCGAGTTGGAGTGGATCAGCCGCGGTGGAGAATGCCGGCAACTGGTCTGCTGGTTTGGTGAACTCGCGCGCCGCGCGGGGCAACGGCGGGCGACGCTTGTCAGCGAAGGCCGCGGTGCCGTTCGCACGCTTGTCGGCCAGGGGACAGAACGCTTGCCTGTCGCATCGGCGCTCAAGCAGTATCTTTACGAGCCTGATGCGGCGGTGCTGGCCGCGGGTCTGACCGCGGTGCTGGCCGCTGAACACCAACTGGCGGCGATCACGCCAGGGGTCGCCTACCTCACGGCTGACCGGCAAGTGGCCGATCCGGCACTCGCCTGCTTCGCGATCGACGCTGTGTTGCCATTCGACAAGCGCCGCCTGCGGGCCCTGCTGCGCCAGCGCGGAATCGGCCGCTTGGAGATTAAGAAGCGTGGCGTCGACGTGGATCTCGAAAAGCTCCGCCGCGAGCTGCAATTATCCGGCAATGCCGCAACAACGCTAATCTTGATGCCGCATGCCGGCCGGGCCACGGCGATCGTGGCCGAGCGAATCTCGGTCCAGGGCGCTGCCCTCTGAGTAGAATAATCCCTTGTCAATCGCCACAGTCAGAGCGTAGCGTCGGCTGATACTGTGAGCCCATCGTTTTCATGCCTTGCGAATACGTCTCATTATGAAACGTCGTAAACCGATCGAGCTGCTTTGCCTGTCCCTCGGCTTTGTACTGTTTTTGGCGCTGCCGGCCGTCGTGCAGGCCGCCGAACCCAATCGCGCCGAGTACGAGCTCCTGAAGCAAATGCCGCCGGCGATGCTCGCGGAAATGATGCCTGCCGAGCTGGGCACGATCGTCATGGGACGGGGCGGTTGCCGCTATTTGACCGCGGCCGTGGCCGCGGGGAATGAAGCGCGGGCCAACGATGCCTGGAAATCGATCGAGGCCATGTACGCCACGCAGGTCGAGGACGGCGGATTCGCGGGGGGTGGCAAGCCTGGCGATCTGCCTCCCCTGGTCTACGCGATTCGCGTGGAAAACGCTTATTTCTTTCTGCAGGAGTTGGGACGCGCGCTGCTCATGGTGCAGGCGTCGCCGCTGGCGCCCGCTTTTCAAGAACGCATCACGGCGCTATTGCCGAAAGTGCGCAAGACTTGCGATTTCATCCAAGGGGGGTACCTGACCATCTTGCCCAAGGTGGGCCATACAGCCAATCGGCTGATCATCGCGGCCAAAGCGTTTGGCCTGTGCGGAATATTGCTTGGTGACGAACGGATGCTCGCATCAGCACAGAGTCTTATCA
>CAMFLN010000554.1 GCA_945957305.1 uncultured Planctomycetaceae bacterium
CCACAGTCGTCAAGGCAGACATCGAGTGCGGCAATGGCGTGATCCACGTCATCGACACCGTGCTGCTTCCAAAAGAGTAGTTCGCCTCTTCGTGGTCATGGCTGGCGCATAACCGCCAGCCATGACCGTTTCCGCCACTGAGGTGTGAACCAACGCCGCCTTTGGTGGAAACGTCGCAGAACTTTTAAAACGCCCGACCAGCGATGCACGCGATCCTCCCTAGGAGCCATGGAACTTTCCGCAGCCGCTCCGCCCGGTGCGAGCACCGATGGGTCGCTCTCCGAAAATTCGCGCTTCCCGCCACTGACCAGGAGCCAAAGATCAGGAGTGGCTAACGGAGTGCTCCTACGGGTGGTGCAACAGGTGGTGCCGCACAGTCTCGCAATGATGGAACGACAGCATCGCGTGACGCAGCTCTTCAGCGAGTCATCGATGCCTGGCCTTGTCTCGCCGAAGCGGCCAAGCAGTCCATACTCTCACTCATCGGAACGCCATCGCAGTAATGAGTTCGGCGATGTCATCGCCGTTCAACCGCCTCGATGGTCTGCCATGAATGAGAGTCGAAGTAGATATTCGCGTTCGGCCGCGAGCCGCCTGGCGTTCACCTTCATCCACTTGTCGCCGTTTTCGGCGCAGTTCGGCTTCGCAGCGATCGTCCTCGCTGCGTGCATGCTCTTGCCGGCCTTGCCGGCGCAGGCCGAAGATTCCACGTCCGTAGCTCCGCAAGCCATTCACGGCAACGCCTCGACCGCCGGACCGGCAGTTGCTAGACCTCGTCTGCTTGCCGTTCGCGGCGGTGGGAATCGATCGACATCGCCCGATCGAATGGCCGAAGCGAAAACTCTCATCGATGCCTACCACAATCAGTGCGTTCGCTATGTCGACGCCTTAGTGCGGAAGGAGAATAAGCCGGAAAGCATCGAGGCATCGCCAACCGCTCCCCAGGGCGCAGTCAGTGTCACTCCCCAGGGTGCGGCTAGTGTCACGATCACATATCCCAATCCCGGAACGAGTGCCCTGATGTTGGGCCGGCTGGTCGCGGATGATCCGAAGGATGCGGCGGCCTTCGAGGCTCTGACGTTCCTGACCAAGTATGTGGGCGTGGCAGGGATCGAAGAAGCGCTGGCCAACGTGCCTGGCAAGTCGACCGATGATGCGCCTGTCAAAATCGATCCGCTCGCAGTGCTGTTGGAGCATCATGCGAACAACCCGCAGCTGGCCGACATCACTGATCGGCTGCCGAGCA
The DNA here is from genome assembly GCA_945957305.1 of uncultured Planctomycetaceae bacterium. Classification (GTDB taxonomy): domain Bacteria; phylum Planctomycetota; class Planctomycetia; order Pirellulales; family JACPPG01; genus JACPPG01. The sequence continues at coordinate 1,247 of CAMFLN010000554.1, forward strand.
ATCCGGCCGTCGACGCTTTTCTTGCCGAGCTGTTCGCCAAGACGATGAGCCCCGAGGTTCGTGGTCGCGTTGGTTTTCGGCTGGTGACGACGGCTCTGAAAAACGAAGATCAGGCTGCCGCCGAATCCCTGTTGACCGCCATCGCCCAGGACAAGTACATGGCCGGCGTACGCGTCAATTCGCGGGGACGCTCGGCACAAGAGTGGGCCGAGGGAAAACTGCGCGAGTTAAACCTGCTGAACGTTGGGCAGCCGCTACCGGAAGTTGCCGGTGAAACACCCGAAGGCAAGAAAAGCAGCATCGTTGACTACCGCGGCAAAGTGGTCGTCGTCGACGTCTGGACGACCTGGTGTAGTCCATGTCGGGCAATGATTCCGCATGAGAGAGAGATGATGCAGCGACTCGCTGGCGAGCCATTCGCCCTACTCAGCGTGAGCTGTGACGAGGAGAAACAGGCACTCACGGACTTTCTGGCCGAGAACCCGATGCCGTGGAACCACTGGTGGGTTGGCACCGAGAGCGAATTTGGCCGACTGCTGAACATCACGTCTTACCCGACGATTTTTGTCCTCGATGCCAAAGGGATTGTGCGTTTCAAGAATCTCCGCGGCGAAAAACTGGAAGAGGCCGTTCGCAGCCTGCTAGCCGAAGAACGTTAGACGATCGGGCCCGCGCAATCTGCGGTCGTGTGCGAGTCATGGCGCGCTGAGCCCTCTGCAGTTTCGTAGCAATCCTGCGAGTCGGGCGTGGCTCACGCCGCAGCTGTCGTGCCCATCGTTTTCCCAACCAGGGCACGGACGCAATCGCGCAGGCGGTGGGCCAAACCCTGAAGTCCAGACTTGCCGACCAGTGTCCGGCCTACGTCTCGTCAAAGTGGCTGGGCAACCCTCCTCAGGTGGCCGAGCGGCATTACCTCTCGATGACCGCGGAGCACTTCCGCCGCGCGGTATCAGGGCAAGAGGGTCGTGCAACAGGTGGTGCCGCAAGCACCGACACCGAGGGGCGCGGAATCGCAAGAAATGCGGGAAAACCCGGGAAAAGAGCCGATCCTGGTACTTTCGCCCGAGCTGGGCAAGTCGATCAAATACCCCCACGGGGAGTCGAAGAAGCTTCAATTCCGCTAGTAATACGCAGAATTGCGAAAAGGGTGGTGCAAGAGGTGGTGCCGCGCGGTGCAGCAATGACTTGGACCAAGACCTTTTGCGCCTGATCGATTCCTGGCCCAGCCTGTCCCCCGAAATTCGAAATGCGGTGATGGAACTCGTGGTCTCGTCGGGCTCAGTCAAGATCTGACGACTAGAGTCCGCAAGTACTCCCGGCGCGCCTGGTCAAGGCTTAGAGCGATTGCAGCGTTTCAATCAGCAGCCCCTCTAGTTTTCGTACGAGGTCTACCGTCTTGGAAGACGGCCCGCCAATGTGGCAACAACAGCACATTGCTGGCAGTTCACATCTCGTGCGTGAAGCGCTCGTCGAAGTTCAAGCCGGCACGGTCTCGTTGCCGGGCGCCTCTGGGCCAACTGACACGGCGTAGTGCGACAGAATCTCTGGAATGCCGAGCGAGGAAGAGGCTGTGTCGACATCATCCGGCAATCGATTGTGACGGCTCGAAACCGTCCTCCCCAGGGGGCGTCCTGTCCGGTGAGAAATCACTCAGCCGGGGCCTCAACACACACGCTCATGGATCAGCTCCCTGGCATGCCACGCGAAAGAGTGAAGGAAAGCCCTGACGAAGTTACAAGTCAAATCGTCGGCCCACTTTCCATACTCAGCGAGACGCGATCTGTGACAGTCAGAAAAAAAATTTCCTGCTTCCCCGAGTTTTTCGGTCGTCACAGCCAGTTATGCTGTGCGTATTGGTTTCGTGGGCAGTGAGCAATTGCGGAGCGGGACACGACAGCAGTGGGTGCCTCCGTCCGCGACCCCTTGAAACTGGCCGGAAACCTCAGGTGCCATGATGCGACAAAACTTCCTGTGCATGGTGATCAGCGGATTGGTAGCGCTTGCGTGCTCGACGGGCTGGTCGCAGGACAAGCTCCGTCAGGAGACCAAGCTCCCCTTCCTTGAGAAGATGGTTGACGCAGACCAACCGGGCTTCCTAGTGCGCGCCGCCGTCAATCACGAAACCCTCGATTACCGTCAAGGAGACGTCCTAAAGGTCAAAGTGCAGAGCGAGGAGGAGGCTTTTATTTATGTTCTGTACGAACAGGCCGATGGCCAGATCTATCAGATCTTTCCGAACAATACTCAGCCCGATAACAGGATCCCGGCCAAGACAGTCGTCGAAATCGGCGCGGGGGACGACCTGTTTCGCTGGGTTGTTGGGCCTCCCTTCGGCGTGGAGGTCGTGAAGGTGATTGCTTCGAAGGCTCCCCTCGAGCAGCTTTCGGCCGAGCAATTGCGCTCAAAGCGGCTGAATCCGGTCTCGAAGTCTTTACTGACGAAGGCCGCCGAGCAACTGACCGAGGGCCGGTCGAGCGACTGGACGGAAAGCGACATCGAGATCCATACCTATGC
>CAMFLN010000555.1 GCA_945957305.1 uncultured Planctomycetaceae bacterium
AATCTGACCCGTGCGGCTGTCGATTTTGCGAATGCGATTGTTCCAGGTATCGGCGACGTATAAGTGGCCATCCGACCCAACGGCCGAATGATGCATGCCATTGAATGCGGCTTGCCGCGCTGGTCCGCCGTCGCCAGAGTCTCCTTTCTCGCCGCTCCCCGCTAAAGTCGTCAACACGCCGCGCGGGTCGACGCTCAAAATGCGTTGCCCGACCATTTCGACGATGTACATCGTTCCCTGCTGACTGAAGTCGACGGCGAAAGGTCCGTGTAGTCGAGCGCTCGTCGCGGCGACGGGCTCCCGATCTTCCGATCCGCCGGCAACAAGTTCGATCGTCGCCGCGCGGACTGCGGCATGGCAGCAGGCGAACATCAGTGAAATGTAAATGACGTGCTTGACTTTCATGTGCGTCCTCTGGCCAATTTATGGTGGGTGCTGCGCGCGTAGCCGCTGCTTCAAGAAGTTCAGTTAGCACCGTTCTCGCGCATGACGTGTCAGTAGGATCGCTGCGCTCGCCCCCAGGATCACAAGCACGGCCGCCGCCGGCTCGGGAACGACGGTCACTCGCAGGGTGGCGGTCAACGGAAAATGATCCGAGGGGTACAGGCCGCCTGGGAATGAAGTGTGGACAATTTCGGCGGCAGTGGCTGTGAAGGTACCGGCATCGTAAAAGATGTGGTCGATCGAGGAGCCCGACTGGTTGCCTGTGAAGTTGTGGTACGTGGCCTCGTTGGGCCCGACCGTCGGAAAAACGTGCCGATAGGCGTCGGTCAATTTAAAGCCAGACACTGTGGCGCCGGTCAGCGTTTGCAGTGCCGTCGTGCCCAGGGTCGTGTTGAAATCCCCCATCACGATCAGCGGTAGCCCACCCGAGAGTTGATCAATCTGGTTACGGATGAGGGTGGCCGATTGATTGCGGGCTTGAGCATCGAGCGACCAGTGAGTGTTCAACACAAAATAGGTTTGGTGGCTCTGATTGTCGTAGAGCTTGATCCAGGTCGCCATGCGCGGATTGCCCGTATCGCTTCCGCCGCCGGTGAATGTCGTGCCGGGGACCGCGGGAGTTGTGCTGAGCCAAAAATCTCCTTCGGCCACGGCAGTGAATCGCGCCGTGTTGTAGAAGATTCCGCTATGCTCGCCGTTGTTGCCGCCGTTGCGACCGAGGCCATAGTAGGTGTAGCCGGGCAAGGCCGTTTGCAAATCGGCGATTTGATTCGGCAGCCCTTCTTCGGTGCCGAGAATATCAGGCGCCGCCGTGTTGATCACCGAAAAAGCGCGATCGCGGCGATTGCCGTTGGGCTGCAGAATGGTGACCCAGCCATTGGGGCTCAGCTTGTTGCCGATGCTGGCATCATCCATGCGGATATTAAAGCTCATCAGCTTCAAATCGACAGTGGTCGCCCGGGCACGAGCGGCGACGAGTACTGCGGCGCCAAGCAGCAGCATTGTCACGGCTGGTGCAAAAGCGCGGCGCGCCACAGCGCAGGCATCATTGATGCGTTGCAAGGACGTTTCAAATCGTAAGTTCATGAGCTACTCGTGGCAGGACATGGTAATGGGTTGTGCGACGCTGCTTGCGCCAAACGTTGACGGGCGGATTCCGAGAAGCGGTTCGTGACGCGCAATACGTGCGCGCAAGTAGCCACGCGGTGAGCGAGCCTCCTCGAAACAATGGGCAATTGCCGTAAGAATGCGACCAAGAACAGACCCCCGACGGCGTGGTCGCGCGGCATTTAGATCAAAATCAGTAGCGTGCTCCGCTGAGTTATATGCACTAGCAACTCCGCACCACAGTTGCGATCGGGTCACGATCTGACGCGGTCAAGCTAACGGGCCGTTTCGGCAATGTCCAGTTATCGGCGCCCGGGACTGCACGCAGGGTTGTCACCAGCCCAGGCCACTCGCGCCCCTGGGTTCCGGTCCTCTGAAGCGCATGCTAGCAGGCATGGCCCTGATCTCTCGAAAGCGGCCGAGCACCTAACGAGATTGGACCCTGGCAACGAGCGGCCGTCCCGGCGAGGGTGGAAGATGATCCCCCCTCACGAGAGGCATGCCGAATGGCGAATCGACGAGTTGTTGACGTTCTCGTAATCTTGGCGTTGTAATTTGCCACTCGGAGCGTCCGCCAATGATCCGACTCGCGATTCCCGTCTCTGAGCTCACAGCCCAGGTCGAGCTCTATGGACCTGCCGCCGGACTAGTTCCCTACGATGTCGAGGCGATTCAGCGAATGCTCAATAGCCAAAATGGCAAGCCAATAAGCAGGACCTCGGGACCGCGCGTCGAGTCTGTCATCGATAGAACGACCCCAGGGGCGTAACTGGGCCACTGGCTCTTGCCGACTCAAACGAGTCTCTTCTTAATCTCTTGGATTGCCGCTCCTCGACGAGGAGTTTCGGGCGGCCCTGCGCGATCGATGGCTCAGGATTCCCGCTCAGATTCGCGAGCACTGACAGGCCCGCCCCTTGCGCGCGTGCGAAGGGGCGAGCCGTGCCAGAAAGCGGTGCAACTAGCGTCGTGAGGCCTTGCATTCGGCCGCGCATTTGCGGCACGTTTCCGCGCATTGTTTGCAACAATCCTTATCGGATTTCTCGCACATCGCGGCGCAGTCGAGGCACATCTTTTCGCACGCGGCGCACACGTCGTCCGAGACCGGGGAGCCTGCTTCACACAGGATCGCGCAGGCCTGGCACATATGGTGGCAGGCCTCGCAATTCTTCGCGCATTTAGGATTGTCGTCCTTACAGCAGGCCATGCAGTCCTTGCAGGTTTGCGCGCAGGCCCGACATGACTTTACGCACGAATCCGAGGTCTTCACGGCGGCCCCGGCAGCCCCTTGCGCCGCAGCCAGTCCGCAGAGGCTGGCGATCGCCGCGAAGAGAATTCGACGATTGAGGTACATAGTTAGATCTCCTGAAAATGATTCCGCTGCGTTGGCGCAGCACTATCTGGGAAATGAGCGCGGAGAATCTCGCTCAGATCAGCACAGCCAGCGGCAAAGCGTGGCTTGGAGATCCTGTGGGGTATCCGCTGGCTGCGCCGCTTCGCAGAAATGCGCCGACGCCGCACGCGGCGCATCGAGTTGCGGCGCCGATACGCTGGCTAGCGGCGAGTTCTGATCCGGGTGATCGGGTCCCTTAACGACGTGGACTGCCTGGGTATGGCACACGCACTTGCACGGCCCGCGTGGCGGCGTCTTCTTTTGGCTCGAATCACCACAATGGCAGCAGGGATGCGCTGAATCCGCCTGCTTCCGGCATGCTTCGCAGCACTCCGCCTGCAGACCCGGAATGGCGCAACACCAGCGCGGCGGCAACAACAATGCCACGACGGCCGAGAGAACCATAGCGACGCGCAATGCGATCAAGGCGAACGCTCCGTCAGAGTGTGTGTCAACCATTATACGAGAACCGGGCCACGCCGTGTCAGGCAAAACCGTCGCAATACCCACCCTGGATCACCCACCCCATTGTTCGATTTTGGGCCGATGTCTTAGAATGCCCCTCTTTGCGAAATCCGCCCGCCGGCCGATCAAGGGCCTGGCCGAGGGGCGGCATTCGCTCGTTCAGCGTCGCCGCCCGCGCGACTTACCTCAATCCGACGCGCCAAGGACTCGAAACGATGGCCAAGGCTCCGCAAACCGCGATCACCCCCACTCGTGCCGACGATTACCCCGAGTGGTATCAGCAGGTCGTCCGCGCTGCCGACCTGGCCGAACAGTCTCCCGTGCGCGGTTGCATGGTGATCAAGCCGTGGG
>CAMFLN010000556.1 GCA_945957305.1 uncultured Planctomycetaceae bacterium
GCCTGCAACCGTTAGAATGGGGTACAGCCCCCCCCTTTTGCCACCGCGGATGGTTTTTTAGCGGGTTTCCTGTTATCAAGAAGGAAGCCCTTCTGTTTTTTTCCTTTCCGCCTGAGATCGCGAGGTGACGGAATGCCCCGTCTCATCGGTCGAATTCTGCTCTTGGCCTGCGTTGCAACCGCTGCTCCGGCAACCGGTTATGAATTACGTCCCGGACGTGATCGCGCCGCCCAACAGGCGCTCGACGAATTGAACTCCTGGCTGGGCGATACCCCGGCAGCGGAAGGTTGGCGGAAGTACCTGCATCTGGGAAATCTGAAAGCCCAGTTGGCGCAAGGAGCCAAGGCGGACGCCAATCAGGTTCGTGGCACGCTCGAGCGGCTGGAGTCAGGGGTGCAGGGACTCGATCGGCCGCAGTTTGCCAGGTTGCGCGACCGCGTCGCCCAGTGGCGGGCAACGCTCGAAGCGCCAACGCTCGACAAGTTGCCTGAGCTGGTTGATCGGGCGAAGCAAGAGTATCGCCCGGCCGATGTGAAGGTCCTGGCGGCGGATCGCACACGCGTTGGCAAGGCGGCCGCCGCACTGGCCCGCTTCCTGGGTGAAGGGAAACGAGGCCGCGACTGGCGTGCTTACCTGCGCTGGGAGGCGCTCGAAGCACAACTGAAACCGCATGCCCAACCCTCTGTCGAGCAATTAGACGCGGTGCTCGCGCAATTGCGGGCCGACAAGGTCGGGCTCGATCTGCCGCAATTCACGAACCTTGCCACGGCCCTGACGGACTATCTCGTCGTGGTACGCGAGAGCCAGAATCCAAAAGCGCGGGAAGAGTACGAAACTGTCTTGGGCAAGCTCAGCGAAACGCTGGCGGCCTACAGCAAAGAGCCATCAGCCGAGCGGTTGAAGCACCTCGGTGTTCAACTTGACTGGCTTGGGCAGCGTCGCCAGGCCTTGCCGCTGATCGAGTCGATTACGTATCAGATTTCCCGTCCCAATTTGCACGTCGTTGTCGCCGGCAAGTTCCTGAACGATGGGCTAGGACGCGACATCGACGAGACCGCTCCGGTGCGTGATACGATCCTAGGGACGCGGATCGTCGGCACAGGGCGCACACGGGGGGACGTTTCCTTCCGCCTGATTCCTAATGCCGACGTCGCCATGCTCGAGGCGACGCTGGAGGGGGTCAACCAGTCGCGCAATGTCGGCTACAACGGACCCGCCATCATTAGCAGTGTCGGCACGACGCGTTTGCTTGCCACCAAATGGCTGACGATCGACATTGACGGCATTCATGGCCTGCCGGTTACGGCGTCGGCCGACGCTTCGACAACGATTACGGGAATTGGATCATCGAAACGGGGTATTGCCGACTGCCTGATTACGCGGATCGCCAGCAAACGCGTGCCGCAACAAAAAAATGCCGCCGAATCCGTCGCTGAGCAACATGCGGAAGAACGCTTGAATGTGATGTTCGAAGAGCGCATTGGGCAAGAGCTGACGCGATCCAATCAACAATTCCGCGAGCGATTCCGCAATCCCTTAGTGCGCCGCGGCCAATTGCCGCACGTTTTTTTCAGCACCTCGAGCGACCACTTGTACGTCACGGCGCTGCAGGCCAGCGGCCGGCAGTTGGGGGCGCAAACCATCGCGCCCGAGATTGTGGGCGCCCCGGAAATCTCGCTTCGATTGCACCAGTCGCTAGTCAATAATGTTGCTGGGGGTACTTTGGCGGGGCAGACGGTAGGGCAGCCGGAACTTGAGAAGTTCGCCAAGGACTTTTTCGGAGAGGTGCCCGAGCGATTGAAGCCCGAACCTGGCAAAGAGGCATGGTCGATCACTTTTGCCGACGAAGATCCAATCATCTTCAAGGTGGCTGACGGCGGCGTGAGCCTGACTGGGCGAGGAAAAAAATATACCTCCGGCAATCGATCCTTCCCCGCCATGAACTTCACCGTGAGCTACAAGCTGGAAGCGGCAGGCCAAGGAATCAAGGCAACCCGTAATGGCGACATCGAGATTCTGCCGCCGAATTTCGTGCAAGGGGGCGGCAAGCGATTGTCGCTGCCGCAGACGACGCTACGCCAGCTGATGACGCGCCGCTTGAACAAGATCTTCGAGTCCGAGATCGTCAAGAGCGACGCGATTGAACTCAAGGGAGAATGGAAGGACGCCGGACCCCTGGAAGTGACGAATCTCGATTCTCAGTCCGAATGGCTGTGTGTGGGGCTGCAACAGGTGCGGCACCCCGCGGCAGCCAAGTCCACTTTGACCACCGCCAGTCGCTAGCGCCGTGCCGCGCGCAAGGATCCCTCCGCAATGACGCGTTACGTCGAGATCACCTTCGATTGCCTCCCGTTGCGTTCGATTACTCGGGTCGATATCCCGATCGACGCCTCGCCGAAATTCCGCGCACGTTGCGAACGAATTTTGGACGCCATTCACAAGCATGGCTCGTTCAACACGTACTACTTGTACAATGCCAGCTGCACGTTTCACCTGACGAATCAAGCCGATCTGGGGGCCATTCAATTCAGCTTCGAAGGGACCGCACATACGGACGAGAACGATCGGACGACGGTGCGGTGCGATTTGCACGTCGAGTTGCTGCGTGAAACGTGCGACTGGCTCACTGAGCCCGTGGTCCATTGGTTCGCCGAGAGTGTACCTGTCGCGGTCCAGGCCGAATTCGACCGCTATATTGCCGCAGGCGATCTGCACCAAACTATCGAACGGATCAAGCGAGTTCAGGCTGACAGCGATGAGCACGGGGGATTTGTAGGTATGTATCTCTGATCCCCCGCTCTGTCGACCGCTCAGAGTCTTTCCGTAGCCGCTGGCCTACCCGTGCTAGCTACCGCACAGCCGCCTCTGCAGGCTGTTTCTCCGGGCCATTGCAAACGCGCTCTCTTGCTGGCATTGCTGGCATCATCAGGGCATTCTCGCGGCGCGGTGTTCGGTCCGCGGCACGATCGCAAACCCACACGCGATAGATGACGCAAAGATGGCAGTTTGGCGTGTCTGAGTTGTCTTTTCTGGTAGCGCAAATCCTTCGGATTGTAGGGATTCACCGAAGTTTGACGGTTGCGCGGTCGATATCAGGTTTGACGATGGGTGCGCCCCGGAGGGCTGCGCCCGGTTTGTCGCCAGAACGTCGAACGCCTGACACTCGTTCGAGCCACCACTGGCGGCAAATGGCGATCGATCAATTACGGCAACTCCGTCGTGTAGGACGCGAAATCCATGAGCCTGCGAGATGCCAAGTTTTGGGCCATGATCATTGCGGTCGTGGTTCTTATTACCGGCTGCCAACCGAGCAGGCCGTTCTACTTCTTCGAGGACGGCGATCTGTCGCACTACAAGGGAGTAGCGACCGAAGTCGAATATCCGGACGTCAACGCGGATACGATTCCCGACGTCAGCGGGGCTTTGCCACCGTTGACGCTCGAGAACCCGGAGCCGAAGGAATTCTGGCCCTTGCGGCTGGAAGAGGCGGTGCGCGTCACGCTGCAAAACAGCAAGGTGTTCCGCACGCTGGGTGGCCAGGTGCAGAACCCGACCTTCCAGGTCTCGTTATCGCCGCTCAACGCACAAACGATCTATGCTCCGGCGATCACGGAAAGTGATCCGCGTTTCGGTGTCGAAGGCACGTTGTCGAACTTTGATACCCAGTGGAGCACCAGCGTTTTCTGGCAGAAGAACGATCACCCGGTGAACGCGAACTTTGCCGGTTTGTTGGCCAACGTGTTGGTGG
>CAMFLN010000557.1 GCA_945957305.1 uncultured Planctomycetaceae bacterium
GGGTACGGACGTGTCGTTGATCTACTAACGACTCGTTCACCAATTGCCCGATCCTGGACCGCCCACGCTTCCCTCAAGCGTGGGCGGTTCTTTTTTTGCGCCTCGAGCTGTCGGCTTGATTAGCGGCCAAAGGATGGCCGGAAAATGGTCCAAAGCACCCGCTACCTGGGCAAAACTCGTGCAGCAGGCATTCTTCTTGACTAACGCGTGCCCGTCTGTAGTATCGCTGGTGGCCGTGTATCACCATCGCACGGTGCTGCTTGATCGGTCGGGCTGGTCGACCAGGCACTGCGGCCCACGTTTGTTTTGATCCGGAACAGAGCAGTTCTCAGTACGTCGCACTCGGCGCCGTGTGCTCGAGTGTCCCCACCTAGCGCGTCCACGCGCGGCGCGACTTTGCGCGCCTGTCTCGGGGCTCCTCGTACTCCGTCTTCCCGCGTTTGGGCCGCTATTTTTTGCGCGCCCGAGGGGGCGGCAGCTGCTTGTTCACTGCCGGCGGTACGGACGGCGCCTGAGGGCGCTGTAATGATCCTGCGATCGATCGAGCAGGCTGCTCGCAAGCTCGCGCGAAAGGGGGCGGTGGCACGCGAACGATTCTTTTGGAGGGAACACCATGACGACGCATCGCAAATTGACGATCGAACAACTCGAAATCCGTACCCTGATGACCGGCAACGCCACGTCCCTGGCTGGGCTTCTTTCTCTACCCAGCTATAGCGTTACCGGTGCCGGCAACAACCTGGCCAATCCGAATTGGGGCGCAGCAGGGATTGACCTGCTGCGCAGCATTCTGCCAAGCGCGTACGGCGATGGAATTTCGACGCCTAATGGCCAAAATCTCCCCAGTGCCCGCGCGATCAGCAATTTGCTCGGCTCTCAAACGGATTCGCTGCTTGATCCGCGGGATATCACGGCGTTCACTTATGCGTGGGGGCAATTCATCGACCATGACCTCGATCTGACTCCCGACGGCGGGACTTCGTTACCGATCGCCGTGCCGAAGGGAGATCCACAATTCGATCCTAATTCGACCGGCACGCAAACTTTGCCGTTCACACGATCGCTCACCGACCCCGCGACCGGCACCAGCGCGAGCAATCCGCTCAATCAAGTCACGGTCGTGACGTCATTTCTCGATGGCTCGCAGGTTTATGGTTCCGATCCGGCTCGCGCCGCGGCATTGCGCACCTTCCAAGGGGGACAGCTCAAGACGAGCGCCGGAAACATGATGCCGCTGAATACGGCCGGCTTGCCGAACGCGAACGAAGGGCCAACTCCCGCTGCGCAGTTGTTTCTGGGGGGCGATGTGCGCGCCAATGAGAACATCGAACTCACCAGTCTGCAAACGCTGTTCGTGCGCGAGCACAATTATTGGGCGGCAAAAATCTCGGCCGCCAATCCTCGCCTGACCGACGAACAGATCTACCAGCAAGCACGCAGCATCGTCATCGCCGAGATTCAATCGATCACCTACAACCAATTCTTGCCTGCCATCCTCGGCTCGAACGCGCTGACGACCTACAAGGGATACAATCCGCAGGTGAACCCGGGCATAACACCGGAATTCTCCGAGGCCGCTTATCGCTTCGGCCATAGCCAGTTGGATGACGACGTCGAGTTCATGACCAACAACGGCAGCGCCTTCTCGTTTACCTACAATTCTCCCTATGGAACGACGGTCACCGTCAATACGCCGGCCGACATCGCCAGCGGAGAAACGGGCATGTCGCTGGCCGATGCATTTTTCGCCCCCTATGTTCTACAGCAGGCGGGCGCGATGGACGGCATTCTGAAATACCTGGCATCGGATGTTGCACAGGCTGTCGATTTGAAAATGGTCGATTCGGTTCGCAATGTCCTCTTTGGCGCACCCGGCAGCGGCGCGGGAGGACAAGATCTGTTTGCCTTGGATATCCAGCGTGGACGCGAGGTTGGTTTGCCAACCTACAATGCTGCGCGCGTCGCCTACGGACTTCCGGCCGTGACCAGCTTCGCGCAAATCACCAGTGATCCAGCGGTGCAACAACAGCTGAAAGCGGCCTATGGGACCGTCGATAAAGTCGAGCTCTTCGTCGGCGGATTGGCCGAAGATCATGCCCGGGGCAGCAGTCTGGGCCCCACTTTTCAAGCGATTATCGCTAATCAATTCGAGCGGCTAAGGGACGGAGATCGCCTGTGGTACCAGAATATCTTCAAGGGTAGCCAACTGGCGATGATCCAGAACACCACGCTGGCCGATATTATCGAGCGCAATACGCAGCTCTCGAACCTGCAAGACAATGTGTTCACCTTCCGTGCGGCGGTCAGCGGCACAGTCTTCAATGACCCGAACGGCAATGGTCGGATCGATCGATCCGAACAAGGCGTTGCGGGAGCAACCGTGCGGCTGATCGAATCAACCACCGGCGATGTATTGGCGACGACTAAGACGAATCGCTTTGGCCAATACTCGTTCAACGTGACCGAGGCCGCCAGGTATGCGGTGCAAATCGTGACGGCCGGCGGTACGACAATCTCGCGCAATGTGACGATTACGCGCGGCGATCAATTTGCGGCGCAAATCAATTTGGCGCTGACTCCGTCGCGGGCACCAGGTCGCGGCGCTGGCGCCATTGTCGGTGCAGTCAACACACCGTCCTCTCCCCGCGATGTTCCATCCCCTCCCAGCGGCACGCCAGGGAGTCTCGACAACGCTCCTCGCAGTGGCCAGCAGCTTTCGCCCAGCCTGCAGGCGAGCCTGGCGGCAATTACGCGAATCATGCAATCACTGACTGCGCGTGCACCTTAGCGGCCATAAGTCCGTGCCGATTTGCGCCTCGCCATCGAAGTGAAACACCGGCTGCGCCCAATTCCCCCACCTCTGGTGGAATGGGAACACTGGCGGCATCGATGGTGTGCGCCAGGAAGTTACGAACGCGCGGGGTGTTCGCATTAGAGTGGTTGCACGCGTTGGAGCGACTTAATTCGCGACGCGCTCCAGACTCGATAATCCCAGCTGCGATGCCATTTTCTCAGCGCGGTTGCATGGTTGCGCGACGTGGTCTGCCGCGCTCTCAGGCAATTGGCACGCGATTTTCGTTGCGGCGGAACCCCTTTTCGCATCGTGGATTTTCTTAAAACCCTTGTGCTTCAATGGTCTACGACCAATTCGAACTCCTAGCGCGAGTTTCGGCACGGTGCTTGCTAAAGGGGAGGTGGGCGTGCGATGCGTGACTCGCGGGTGAAGGGCCCTCACCCGCGAGTGACTTTTTCTCTCGCCAAACTTCTGCACCATAAAACCGAACATATTCGCGACTCGAAAAAGTGTGAACGCGACGTGGCACAGTGGAGCTCACTTACAGGAGTCGCAGCCTTGCTTGCCGATTTCTGAGGTCACGACGAAACAGCGAATTGTGAATTAGTGCTGAGTGAAGAGACTTGCCGAAGTCAGCATTTAGCTGCCACGGTTAAGAACTCATCCCGCACTTACTACCGACCAGAAGGATGCCCCTACGGCTTGGGTGAGCGCTCCGCCTAGCCCACCCAAGCCGGGGCGTCATTTTCTCTTTCTGCCGCCACAATTCTTTGCGGCACATTTACCCTTGATCGATCCTGGCCGCGTTGAGCCGGGAATCATCCACAGCAAACTGCCGGCCGGACTGCGTAATGCTCTCCTGGCGCAGCCCTTGCATGAGCGGTGCCACGGCGGCTACCATCAATCTCGATATTGCATGCCCCGCGGAGCAGCGTCCCCATGAAGTTGATC
>CAMFLN010000558.1 GCA_945957305.1 uncultured Planctomycetaceae bacterium
CCGTCGTTGGTTCGTCGAGCAATAGCAAGCGAGGATGCAGCGACATGGCGGCGCCCACGGAAACCCGCAACCGTTGGCCCTGGCTCAGCGCCAGCGGGGGATCGGCCAGCAACGTTGTCAGCCCGAGTCTGTCGGCAATCGCGCTCACGCGTGCCTCGATCTCGGCGGGCACGAGGCCCATCTGCCGCGGTCCAAAGCAAAGTTCGTCGTACACCGACTGGCAGAATAGCGTCAGATCCGGGTTCTGCGGCACCAGCGCCAGGGGCGTCGTCCCCGGCCTTGGCGCTGCAAGTTCGACAGTACCTGCGCAGGGCGTGACCAAACCGGCGATCGCATGCAGTAGCGTGCTTTTTCCAGAACCATTCGGGCCGATCACTCCCACACATTCGCCAGGATCAATCTCAAAGTTCAGATCACTCCACAGCGCGGCATGCTGCGGCGAAAAGTGATAAGTCAGGCCGGCGACGTTCAGCACACGGTGGTCGCCAGGTCGGGGTGCACGACGCGGCCTCGAATCGATCTTCTTTTCAACTGCAACTTTGGCAGCGAATTCCGCAGACAACGGTGAGACTGCGACAGCGGATTTGTCGCTCGCGATATGCCCCTGGTCCAAGACTATGACGCGATCGGCGAGATCGAGGAGCGCTTCGAGGCGATGTTCAGCCACGACGATCGTGACCCCTTCGCGGCGCAGTTGTTCCATTTGCGCGAGCAGTTCGGCAGCGCCGGCTCCGTCGAGCTGCGCAAACGGTTCATCGAAGAGCAGAATTCGCGGCCCCATCGCCATGATGCTGGCCAAGAGCAGCCGCTGTTTTTGACCCCCCGAGAGCGTCTGCGTTGCTTGCCGGCGGAGCGTGGAAAGGCCGAATCTTTCCAGCCACCTCGTGCTGTTTTGCTCGATTTCTGCCGGCGGCAGGCAGAGGTTCTCCATACCAAAGACGATTTCGCTGTCGACCGTCGTGGTGCAGATTTGATCGTCGGGATTCTGCAGCACCAGGCCCACCAGGCTCGCCAATTCCTGCGTCGTGCACTCGCAAGTGTCACGGTCAAACAAACGCACGCTTCCCTGCATCTCGCCCATGGCGTGACGGGGGATTAATCCGGCTAGCGCGCGTAGCAGAGTCGATTTTCCCGAGCCTGTCTGCCCGGCAATCACGGTCCAACTGCCGGGCGCCAAGGTCAGCGTAATATTCGCGAGTGAGGGAACTTCGCGGCCGGCGAAGCGATACGTGAGCTGTTTGGCGGACACAGCCGGTGGGTGCGCCGCCGCGGTCATGGTGCGATCCTTCGCAATCGCCATCCCAAAACGACACCGCAGGCGGCGCCCACGCCGCCAAAGACTAGCCCCGTCACCAATGCCACCGAAAGCTTGTACCAGGTGTCGAAGTACAGACGCAGCAGCACCTCGTACAGAGCGTATTGCACGTAAAGCGCGCCAGCGTTGGCGGCTCCCACGGCCAGGCCCGTCCCCAGCACAAATCGCCACGGGAGTTTAGGGCCGGCTTTGTCCAACGCTGCGCCACGTGTGACGCCACACGCCGCCGCCAAAACTTCATGCAGCGCGATACTGACGGCAACGAACACCAGCGCCGTCAGCCCGACCTGGCCGCTGGTGACCACGTTCAGTGCAAAAAGCGTGAGCAGTGCCAGGCTGAGAACCCCGGGACGCGGTAGCAAAGTCACCAGGACTCCCAAGAAGAGGCAACTCAAGCCTTTGCTCCCCAAGCCGTCGACGAAGACGTACATGGGCCCCAAAGCCGCGGCGACCAATGCGCCGACCAGGCGCGCGGCATAGGAAACAAGGAATTGCAGGCTGGCGATCGAAGCGATCGTTACCAACCCTTCGTTGCCGAGGCTACGGACGGTGCGCGGCCCACAGAGGATCGCAGTCAGCGCCCCGCCAGCGGCAACCGCCAGAGCCAGAATCACCAATAAGGGAGAGCGGTCGCCGGCGCCCGCGGTTTCAGCGGCCAGTGATTCACAGACTACCGGCACGGCAAACAGCAAGGCCAGAAAGGTCCAACCCAGCGCAGCGATTAGCCGGTGCGAGACGGACTGCAAGTGCTGAACTGCCGTGGGACCGGGCATAGTCGAGGGACACAGTCGAGTAGGATTGTCAGATGAATTGACACGCATCGAACTATCCGCCATCGAGCGGGGCGGCATCGTGGTGCAGAAACGGGCTACGGCCTTCGTCGGGTCAGAGGGCGCTAACAGCGGACACGCGCTAACCCGAATGCCGAGGCTGAATTGCGCAAGAAATAAATAGTTAGTATTGAAAGTTTTTTATGCGCCGGCCCCTGCCGCCTCGGTAAAGGGGTGATATAAAGGGAAATCTGTACTGCTCCAGGATTTCCGTTTGCGCCCCCTCTTCGCGGATTGCTCCGGAGGGCGCTTGCCAGCTTACCCATGTCTCGATCTTAGCTCCAGTAGACTGCAGGAACCTCTCGACATGCCCGAGGCGTCCAATATTAAGTTGTCGATGGCCGAACCGGACATCGCTGTGTTGACCTTTGATGCTGCTGACAAGGGGGCCAATGTCCTCTCGCGACCCGTTTTAGAGGAGTTAGAGAAACACCTCAACGAGTTGGAGAAAAAGAAGGACCTCAAGGGCCTGATTCTCGAATCAGCGAAGCCGGGGATTTTTATTTTCGGCGCCGATGTCAAGGAGTTTCTCGCGGCGAAGAACATCACGCGCGAGCAAAAGGTCGAACTCTCGACGCGCGGCCGGCAGTTGTTTCAACGCCTGTCCAAATTCCCTTGTGTCACGGTCGCGGCCATTGATGGAGGCTGCTTCGGTGGTGGCGCCGAACTTTCGATGTGGTGCGACCGCCGCATCCTCACGACCAGCCCCAAGGCGCAGATGGGCTTCCCCGAAGTGAAGCTTGGCATTTATCCCGGCTGGGGCGGCACGGCCCGCGCGCCGCGCCTCATCGGCCTGTCGAATGCCGTTGAAATGGTTTCCAGCGGCGAGAACGTCGACGCCCGCACGGCATATCAAATGGGCCTAGTGTCGGACGTCGTCGCCAGCGACAAGCTACGTGAAGCGGCGATCAAGTTGATCCGCGCCGAGAACAAGTCGCAGCAATACCTGGCCGATCGCAAGCGCTGGGACGGTCCGCTGGATATCAGCGAGACCGAGCTCATGTTCTTGGGCGTCACGGCGAATGCTTTCATCCAGCAGCAGACCAAGGGCCAATACCCGGCCCCGATCGCGGCGCTGGAAGTGATGATCGGTTCGGCCGGCAGCGACATTGAGGCCGCGAGCCAGGCCGAGGCCGAGGGTTTTGCCGACCTCTTTGGTTCGCCCATCAATCGCTCGCTGTTGAACATCTTTTTCCTCACGGACCGCAACAAGAAGGAAACCGGCGTCACCGACGCCAGTGTCAAGCCGAAGCCGATTCAAAGTGTCGGCGTCTTTGGCGCGGGTATCATGGGGGCGGGCATCGCCGCCGCGACACTGAAGCGGGAAATGGGCGTGACGATCACCGATGCCATGCCCAAGGCCCTGGCCGGCGGCGTGCAGAAGGTGCTGGAAGAAGTCGCCTTCAGCAAATCGGCTAAGGGAGCCGACCCGCAGAAGATGCTGAAGTACGCCCCGCAGGTCAACGCCACGACCACCGACAGCGAGTTCGGCTCGTGCGATTTGATCATCGAGGCGATTATCGAAAAGCCCGAGGCCAAGCAGGAGTTGTACGCCCGTATCGAGCCGCACATGAAAGACGGCGCGATCCTGGCG
>CAMFLN010000559.1 GCA_945957305.1 uncultured Planctomycetaceae bacterium
ATGCCTAACCGGCTCATGATGTGTTTACCAGCCGCCATGAAAGCCGGTCCGTAACGCAGCAGGGTTCGCACCAATTCAACGGCGCGCATTTGTTCGCGCCGCGCGGTCGGCAGGTCACCCGCGTCGTAAGCGTGGATGACACGTTGGTACAGCGGGGTCATGAAGTTGTAGGTGCTGCCCACCGCCCCCCGCACACCGAGAGACAGCGCGGCCAGCAGGATTTCGTCCTTGCCGAAGAGAATTTCGAAGCGACCATCATCCAGCGACACGCAAGCGGCCAAGTCAACCAGATCGTCGTGGCTGTATTTCAGTCCGACCAGGTTGGGAATCGTCCGCCCGGCTACCTTCATGAATTGCGCCATCGGCAAGTTGACGCCGGTCATGCCGGGAATGTGATAGTAGTAAAAGGGCAACTCAGGGGCCGCGGCCGCGATCGGGGCACAGAAGTCGGCCAGCATCTCGACGTCGGCCGGTTTGGCGAAACAGGGCGCCATGGCCGCGATCGCCGCGGCGCCGCAAGCGGCGGCATGCTCGGCCAGATCGATGCAATCCCGCTGACAAGTGTGGCCCACGTGCACAAACACGGCGAAGCGGCCTGCCGCGGCCTTGATCCAGCGCTCGGTCAGTTGGCGCCGCTCATCAATCGTCAGCGACATGCTCTCACCCGTCGTACCACTGATGAAAACGCCAGCCAGTTCGTTATGCGCAAACAATTCAGCCTGTTCGTCGATAATCGGCAGGTTCAAATCGCCGGTTCGCGTGAACGGGGTGTAAGGAGCGGCAATCAAACGGACAGGTGAGCGCTTCATGTTCTCTTTCGCGTACAAAGGGAGGGATATGTCCAGGCAGGTGTGAGTTGTGTAACGGGGATCAGCTATTTGCCAGCAGTCGGCCGAGCGCTTCCATCCCGGTCATGCCGGGTTCGATCCCCAGCTTGCGCCCCGGCTCGCTGACTTCCACAATTTTGGCTTCGTATAAATCCTCGGGCTCGCACAGCGGCTTGGCCGGAGTGCCGCGGGCAATGGCCACGGCCATGCCGAACTCCCCCGCAATTGCAACATCGTAGATGCCGCAACCAACAATACCGCGACTGGTGTGAATCGCGCAGTACTGACCGCCCGGCCAGCGAAAACTGGTGCCTAGCACCTCGCCGTGGGGCGTGTGTAGAACCTCGTTGCGGGCCGTCGGAAGCATAGAGTTGGTCATCAAATGCAAGGGGCGAGCTTCGGGTCAAAATCAACCGGGCAGATCCGGCCAACAGCACCAAAGTGCTCGCGATACTGTTTGTGATATTTTACCCCGCGGCTAAGCGAGTTGAGACAATCCTGTTGTTAGCCTGCGGCACTGGCCCCTGCAAGCGACACAACGCGAAAGGGGGACCTAAATTGCCGTAAAATCTGCCCGCCGGTGCGGCAACGCTTGGGTATTCAACGCTAAAGTTGGCCGATTAGCGAAATCGTGCCGATTTCGGACCGGAATTTGACCATGCCGGCGATATGAATCAGAATGCTGGGTCGCGGGCATGCCCAGGCAGTCCCCCGACTGTCGCTGACGGCTGATTCTCGACGCCCGACCTCGATATTATTGCCAAACCCTCGCAACGTCCCGCCCTCGCAGGAGTGATCGCCGTGAAACGTCTTGCTCAATTCTTCTCGATTGTCGCATTCGCTGCGCTGTTGAGCGCCCCTGTTTATGCAGCCGAAGACGCTCCTGGCGCGGCCGTGGGCCTGGCTCCGGCAAAGGAGGGCAAAGAAAGCGCCTACAAGCAACAACAGGACGTCGTGTTTGCCGACGTCGACGGTGTAGGCCTGCTGATGGACATCTTCACGCCCACCGGTCCGGCCAATGGCTTGGCCATCGTGGATGTGGCCAGCGGTGCCTGGTTCTCGGATCGGGGGAAGATCAACGATCACAAGCGGGCCGGGATGTTCGACACATTTTGCGGCCGCGGGTACACGGTCTTTGCGATACGTCCTGGTTCGCGCAATCGCTTTACGGCCCTCGAAATGCTGCACAATCTGAAACAGGGCATCCGTTGGGTCAAATTGCACAAAGACGAATACAAGATCGATCCCGATTGCCTGGGGCTAACCGGGGCGTCGGCCGGTGGGCACTTGGCCTGTTTGTGCGCCGCCACGGCTGACGATGGCAACCCGGAAGACCGTAACCCGCTGAACCGTCCTAGCACGCGCGTAAAGGCCGTGAGCGTTTTCTTCCCGCCGACTGACTTCACGAATTGGGGCAATGCCAAAGCCGATCCGGATAACCCGGGCCCCGCGGCGCGGATCGTGGGGAACCTGCTGTTCACCGGGGGAATCACGAACCAGGAAGACAAGGCGGTGTTTGAGCAGTTGAAAAAAATCTCGCCGGCCTTTCACGTGACCAACTCTTTCCCGCCGTTTCTGGTTTATCACGGCGACAAAGACCCACTTGTGCCCCTGCAACAGTCCGAAATCTTGGTCGAGGCGCTGAAGAAAGAGGGCGTTCCAGCGGAATTGATCGTCAAGCCCGGAGGCGGACATCCCTGGCCCACGATTCACGAAGAGGTCAAGGAAGTCTGCGACTGGTTCGACAAGCAGTTGCCGAAGAAATAAGGGCGCTGCGGCGGCTCGACGTCTCAGATGCGGATGAAAATCTTCTGACGGTATAGCCAGAAGCAGACGAGCCACATCGCCAAAAGCACGAGCGAATGCTCGACGATCGGCACGTACTCGGGGCCGAGACGGAAGAGTTCGGTCGCGCGCGGGAATACTTCCTGGCCGAAATGAATTTTAAGCCGGGTGTTGAACCATCCCTTCAGCAATCCGGCCATGACGTACATCACGATCGAGGTCATTCCCACCACCAGGAACGGGAAGCTCCACCGCCACAGCCCGACAATGTCGATCACGGCATAAAAACCGGCCAGCATGAGCAGCGTCCAACCGGTGCTGAAGATGGCCCAGCTGGGCGTCCAGATAATCTTCACGATCGGGCAGATTCCGGCCAGATCCAAGCCCTTGCCAACGGCCAGGGCCGCCACACCCGCCCCGACGAGGATGAGGAACTTCGCACCACGACTGCGCTCGCTGCGCAACAATTCACCAGCCATCAGGCCAAAAATCATGGTGGCGAGCGACGGGATGAAATTCAAAGTCGGATAGCCGGACGACTCGTAGGCGAAAGGCTTGGCGCGCGGAAAGAGGTTGAGGAACCAGACATCGACATTCGCCGCCAGGTTGGTTCCTTTGTCCCAATGCTGCGCAAACCCGGTCAGATGGGGCCAATTTTCGGCGACCCCCACGCTGGCATAATCGAAATCGGCCGGGGGCAAGGGATACAGCGCGAAGGCGAGCCAATACCCGACCAGGATCACCGCTGCCGCCAACGCTTGCCAGAGGAGTGGGCGTCCCCACAACAAGAAGAGGAACGTATAGCCCAGCCCGATTTGCGACACCACATCCATGAATGTGAAGTTTGTTTGCGTGCCGCCGCCCGAGCGTAAAAAGATTCCCAAGAGGACCAGGATGATCGAACGATTGACCGCATGCAGCAGCATCCGCCAATAAGGCTGACCATGAGATTTTCGCGCGGCGTACGAGTAGGCCATGGCCACCCCGACCATGAACATGAACGACGGTTGAATCAAATCCCAAAACGCACAGCCGAGCCAACTGACATGGTGAAAGTGGTAGCCAAGGGTTTGCCACGTTTCGCTGTCAGGAAAGTGCTTGCGTGCCACCTCGTAAAGCCCGAGAC
>CAMFLN010000560.1 GCA_945957305.1 uncultured Planctomycetaceae bacterium
GCCTGGTGGCTGGCATCCTGTCGACCATCGATTCGATGATGAATTCCACAGCCACGCTGTTTACGTTTGATATCTATAAGAAATATCTGCGCCCTCATGCCTCGGAAAAGCGCCTGGTATGGGTTGGGCGGATCGCCATGTCGTTGATGGTCGTGGCCGCGGTCGGCCTGTCCTTGTATTTCGGCCAGACGAAGGGGGGCATCTTCAACCGCATGGCCGATTACAACGCCTACCTGGTGCCGGGCGTGATCGTGGCTTATGTCGCCGGCATCTTGCAGCCGCTGGTCACGCCCACGGCGTCGTTCTTGTGCATCTTGTCGGGCCCCTTGTTGTCGGTTTTCTTTGAGCAAGTCGCGAAACGTGGTTTTGAGCATCAGCTACAAGCGTTTCACCGCGCCGGCCTGGCGACGCTGGCCTGCTATGCGGTGTTGCTGACAGTCAGCCTGGCAACGCAACGCGAACGAGACCCGCAGCGCGAGCGATTCACCTGGTTTCGTTTCAAGCAGGAACGCCTCAGCGAGTCCGCCATCCCTCGCGCGTGGTGGCAGCATGACAAGCTCTGGGCCGCAGTGCTGGTGGTTTGTACCTTGGGAATGTGTTGGTTCTTTCGCTGAAGCGGGGTCAGTTGCCTCCCTGCGCGAAAGCGTGCTTGCGTCGCGCCGTGGGTGGCGATGTGTAATGAGTCTGGCGTCGGCTGGAGGAGCGTGGTCATTTCGACAGAGAATTACTTCGATCGGTTCTATCGCTGGCTGGAACTCGAATCCGTGGCCGAGGCACAGCAGTTGGCAGAACGTCGCGCCTCGCGCTCGCGCAAGACGGCCGAGCAGGGGGGCGAAACGCTCCTCGACATGGCGATCGAAGATCACCAACGGGGGCTGGGCGGACGGCACCTCTTCACGTTCGTTAAACGCAATCGCACGCTGAACCTCCCCTGGAATCGCCTGCGCGTGGGCTCGCCCGTGCTCATTACGCCCGTGGATGACGACGCCGACGGTTCGCAGAGCGGCGTGGTCAGCGCGCGCAACATGCGGTCGCTTCAAGTAGCTGTCGATCACTGGATCGAGGGCAAGCTCTTCGACGTCGATCTGGCGGCGGACGAAGTCTCGCGCAATCGCGAGCGCGGCGCTTTGCAAGCCGTTTCCCTGGCGCGTGGCCGCGTAGGGGAATTGCGGCAGATTATCCTGGGAGATATGGACCCGGTGTACGCCAAGCGGCGCGGGCCAAGGTTCGGCGAAATCAAGCCCCTCACGGTGGCCGCGGATCTGAACGCCGCCCAGCGCGCGGCGGTCGAATTTGCGTTGTCCGCCGAAGACTTAGCCGTCATTCATGGCCCGCCCGGCACCGGCAAAACCACTTCGGTCGTGGCTTTCATTCGCCAGGCCGCGGCGCGAGGCGAGAAAATCCTGGCCTGCGCGCCGAGCAATACGGCGGTCGATAATCTGCTGGAACGCCTGGTCGAGTATGGTCAGCGCGTGGTGCGCGTGGGCCATCCGGCGCGCGTGAAGGAGGTGTTGCGCGAGCATTCTCTCGACGCACTGGTCGAAGGACATGCCAATATGTTCGTCGTGAAAGAGATGCTGCGCGAGGTCGAACAGCTGTATCGCAAAGCCGATCGCTACACGAGGTCCAAGCCTCTGCCGGGCGCCAAGCAAGAGTGGCGGCGCGAAGCGCGGCAGCTGAAAGCCGATGCGCGCCTGCTCGAGCGGCAGGCGATCGACCATGTGCTCGATGGCGCTGATGTGATTTGCTCGACCACCTCGATCGACGATGCAGTCCTGGGTGACCGCACTTTCGATTGGGTCGTCATTGACGAGGCATGTCAATGTACGGAGTCGGCCAGTTGGTTGCCTGTGCTGCGCGGTCGTCGCATCTTGCTCGCGGGGGACCACTGCCAACTGCCCCCCACGGTCATCTCTCCGATCGCGGCGCGCGAAGGCTACGCCCGCAGCATGCTCGAGCGGCTCGTCGACACGCACGGAGCGACCATCACGCGGCAGCTAGAAGTGCAGTACCGCATGCATGAAGCGATCATGAATTTCTCATCGGCGCAGTTTTACAACGCCTCACTCGCAGCCGATGCCTCGGTTCGAACGCACCTCTTGGCTGATCTGCCGGAGGTTGCGCCATCGGTTCTCACCACCGAGCCTGTCACTTACATCGACACGGCCGGAGCAAACTACGACGAGGAAGAGGAGCCCGACGGCAGCAGCCGGCGCAACCCCGCCGAGGGACGCCTGGCGCTCAAGAAAGTGCAGCAGCTGCGCGACGCCGGCATACCCCCGGGTGACATCGCCGTGATTGCGCCCTACGCGGCCCAAGTCCGCTGGTTGCGCGAACACGCACCCGATCGCGACGTCGAAATCGACACCGTCGACGGTTTTCAAGGGCGTGAGAAGGAGGCGGTCGTAATCTCGCTGGTGCGCTCGAACGCGACGGGCGAAGTCGGCTTTCTGGCGGACACGCGGCGGATGAATGTCGTGCTGACACGCGCCCGGCGGAAGTTAATCGTGATCGGCGATAGCTCGACCTTGGGCGGCCATCCGTTTTACGCCGCACTCCTCGAATACTTTGAATCGGTCGGTGCCTATCACACGGTGTGGGAAGAAGAGGATTGAACGCAGAGCGTAACTTGTACTTGGCCACAGCCGGCATCCAAAGCGGGAAAGGGTGCCATGGTCCACGCTCGCGTGGCCATGAGGAACATAGTTGAGCGTTACACAGGCATGCTCACGGCGAGCGTGAGGCATGGCACACTGGTCCTCGAAAACTCATAAGGTTTGAACGCACATGCCGACCGAAAAAGCACGCTGTGGTTGGGTGCCCCCCGACAAGCCGGATTACATCCAGTATCACGACCGTGAATGGGGCGTACCGGTCCATGAGGATCAGAAGCTCTTCGAGATGCTGATTCTGGAAGGCGCCCAGGCCGGTTTGAGTTGGTACACCATCCTGCGGCGCCGCGAGGGATACCGCGCCGCGCTGAAGAACTTTGAGCCGGCCAAAGTTGCCAAGTTAACCGATGCTCAACTGGAAAAGATTCTGGCCACCGGCGACATCATTCGCAATCGCTTGAAGGTTTTCGCGGCGCGCAAGAATGCACAGGCGTTTCTGGCTGTGCAAAAGGAGTTCGGTTCATTCGACGCCTACTTGTGGCGCTTCGTCGACGGCAGACCGAAAGTCAATCGCCCTCAGTCGATGAAGGAGGTTCCCGCCCGCACGCCTGAGTCGGACGCCCTGGCGAAGGATTTGAAAAACCGGGGCATGAGCTTTGTCGGCACCACGATCATGTACGCCTTTATGCAGGCCGTCGGCATGGTCGACGACCACATCCAGGGCTGCTTTAAATGCCGACCGTAGTGGGCTTACCGACCAAGCGATTTATATTGCCGCGGCGGAGCAGATAATCGCTTCGTTTTGACACGTAAACGGCAAGGACCGGCCACGCCCGGACTGGTAGGCACTCGCGGATCAAGAATTTTCGCCGCCGCAGCCCGGGTTTTCTGGAGTTGCGCTCCCCGCGGCGATATGCTGGTAGGTCTTAGGACGCTGGCGTAGATCGCGGGCGTCTGCCCGCAATCGCGCCTACCCATCGCCGTCCCAACGGTTTGCCATGACGAGGAGAACAAACGTGGCGAAGACATCGCAATCCAGCCGCCGAAACTTTTTAAAGGCCGCGCTTTCGACAGGCGCCGCCGCCGTCGTCGCGCCGACGATCATTCCCAGCACCGCGCTGGGG
>CAMFLN010000561.1 GCA_945957305.1 uncultured Planctomycetaceae bacterium
CCTGCGAGGCTGGCGAAGTTGCTCAAGGCAACATCGCGCTGGGTGGCAATTTGACCTAGAGAGCGCTCGCACGATTCAGGTTCGCGACGGCCGATCCCGCGTGACAGAGCGGCGCCAAGAAGGCGGATCGCGCTTCCGCAGCGCTGTGAGCCCAGCTTAGCAGCGAGCCAAAACAGCCACAACCGAACCTTTGTGTCGCGCGCTTTGCTTGGCATACGAATGCACCTGCACGTGGCCATCGAAACGCCACGGTGCAGGGGTCTGCTCGCTACAAGGGCGGCACAGTCGGCATTGACACCCTGGGGGGTACTGTTAGAATCCCTTGGGCTGATAATTTCGAACTCTAAACTGCTGTGCGGTAAGTGACTTGGGGCGTTCCTGCCTCGTCGGACCGACGGCAACGAACCGCCTCCATGAAGTGCCAACGCTGCGACAAACCGGCGACGTTTCATATCACGGAGCTGACCGGGGGTAAGCCGCAAGAGCTGCATCTCTGCGAGCAGCACGCACGGTCGTATCTGACTGAGTCTGAGCCCGAGCAAGGCGGGAATCAAAGCCTGGCCGGCGCCTTGGCGCAGCACCTGGCGGTGGGGCAAACGGCCGAAGAGTTAAATCGGCTGGATCAGCAGGCGTGCCCAATTTGCGGCATCACGTTCTTCGAATTCCGCAAGGAAGGACGGCTGGGCTGTCCGCACGACTACATCTGCTTTCAGAAAGAGATCGAGCCTCTGATTTTGAATATTCATGGCGAGACGCGGCACGTAGGCAAACGGCCAAAGTGTTCGCCTTCGAACACGGATCGGCAAACCGATCTGATTCGCCTGCGCCGGGAAATGAAAGAGGCGATCCAAAGCGAGGATTACGAACGGGCTTCGCAGCTACGCGACGAAATCCGCCAGGTGGAACAGCCCAGGTAACAGAACGCAAGACGCGTGATCGTCCGCTCCGGTCGGCGCATGATCAGGAAAGTTGGCAGCAGTGAACGTGGATTTTTCCAGCCTGGCACGAACGAGCGGCGAATGGTTGCGGGGCGCTGGCCCCGAGGCCGATATCGTCATGAGCAGCCGCATCCGTTTGGCGCGTAACCTGGCGGACTACCCATTCATCAGCCGTGCCAATGCGGGGGACCGCACGGAGATCGAACGCATCCTGCGAGATCGCATCTTGTCGATCGAAGAAGTCGGTGCGTTGACTTACGTGGACGTCAATAAACTGGCACTGCTCGATCGTCAATTGCTGGCCGAACGCCAATTGATCAGCCGCGAATTGTCCGACGCCGAAGGATCTCGCGGCGTGGTCCTGGCCGACAATGAGCAAGCCAGTTTAATGGTCAACGAGGAAGACCATTTGCGCATCCAGGTGATTCAGAGCGGACTGAATCTGCAAAGCGCTTGGGAGATGATCAATCAGATCGATGACCTGGTCGAAGCCCGCGTGACCTACGCCTTTAACGAGAACCTGGGGTATCTCACCGCGTGCCCGACGAACGTGGGCACAGGCATGCGCGTGAGCGTGATGCTGCATTTGCCGGCCCTGGTCATAACGCGGCAGATCGACAAGCTTTTCCGCTCGCTGCAAAAGATCAGCCTGGCTGTGCGCGGCCTGTATGGCGAGGGAACCCAAGCCATGGGGGACTTCTACCAGATCAGCAATCAAATCACGCTTGGGCGGAGCGAAGCGGACCTGGTCAAGCAGGTTGGGGACGTCATCCCCACGATCATCGACTACGAACGGAAGGCGCGCGAGTTTCTGGTGCGCGAAAGCCACGAGAATCTGCACGATCGCGTCAGCCGAGCTTACGGCATTCTGCGTACCGCGCAGACAATCAGTTCCGAAGAGACCATGCACTTGCTCTCCAGCGTGCGCATGGGAGTCAATCTGGGCATGATCAATGACCTGGAGATTCCCACGGTCAATAAGTTGTTCATCTATACGCAGCCGGCCCATCTGCAAAAGCTCACCGGAGGCGAATTGGATACGGCCGACCGGAACATCGAGCGGGCTCGCTACCTGCGTCACTTGCTCAATAAGGATGAGCACGGGGAACGCGGAGTGAGTCAGAACTAGCTGGCTGCGCTGTACCACTCTTTTTCGTACAGCCTCGTGCTTTCGCCGGTGATCTGTTTGTAGGGCTGCCGCGCGGGGCCAAATCAAAGTGCGATGTTCGCGTCGGCACTTGAAAAGCTTGCGGGCTCAATTTTTCTGTGCGATATTTGATACAGGTGATCATCCTGTCTCAGCGCGCGGGGATGCGAGCGGTATGCAGATCTGGCCGGCTATAGACTTGCGCGGCGGCAAGTGCGTGCGCCTCCAACAAGGAGACTACGCCCGCGAGACTGTTTTCGGAGAAGACCCGGCCGCGATGGCGCGCCACTGGGTGGCCGAGGGAGCCACGTGCTTGCACCTGGTCGATCTCGACGGCGCGCGCGACGGCCGGCCGACGAATCTGCCCGCGGTGGAGAAGATCCTGGCGGCGGTCGACGTTCCGTGCGAATTAGGCGGCGGTATTCGCGACGCGGACACCGTACATCAATTGCTGGCAGCCGGACTCTCGCGACTCGTGATCGGCACGCGCGCCTTGGCCGAGCCGAATTGGTTCCGCACTCTCTGCCGCGAAGTCCCTGGCAAGCTCGTGCTGGGAATCGACGCACGTGACGGGCGCGTGGCCACCGACGGCTGGCTGCAGACAAGTGGCGTGGCTGCCACTGAGCTGGCGGCGCAGTTTTCGGACGAGCCGCTGGCCGCCATTATTTACACCGACATTGCCACGGACGGCATGTTGTGCGGACCGAATCTGGCGGCCATGGAAGAGATGCGTCGCGCAACTCGTTTGCCCGTGATTGCCTCGGGCGGGATTCACGCGGCCGACGACGTGCGCCAGTTGGCGGCGATCGGCATGGCCGGATGCGTTATCGGCCGCGCTTTGTACGACCACAAGTTCACCATGCGCGAGGCCCTGGCCGCCGCGGAAGGAGGAAGCCGACAAGCAGACCAGCTGGTGTAGTTTCCTGCACAGACGCGCATTGAATAAAGCGCCGCTGCAAGTCATCACGCATCAAGCCCAAGGGGATGGTTTTATGGCTCAACACAAAGTCGAGGACCTCCGCAACATTGTTTTCTGTGGGCACGGATCTTCCGGCAAGACCTGGCTGGCGGATACGTTGCTCAGCAAGACGGGGGCTATCAATCATCCGGCGAGTCTCGACGCCGGCACCAGCGTTTGCGACTTCGACGACGAAGAAAAGCACCACAAGTACACCATCGAATCCAGCCTGGTGCACTTCCCCTACGGCGGACGGTACTTCAACATCATCGATACTCCGGGCTATCCCGACTTCATTGGCCAGACGATTGCCGCCATGCGTGGCGCGGATACCGCGGTCATCTTCATCAACGCTCACTCGGGGATCGCCGTCAACACGCGTCGCGTGTTTCAAGAGGCAGGCAAGGCGGGCCTGGGGCGGATGATCGTGATCAGCAAGATGGATCTCGACAACATCGATTTCCCCGGCCTGATCAAGGAGATCCGCGCCGTCTTCGGCAATGCCTGCGTGCCGCTGAATGTCCCGCTGGGAAGCGGACATGATTTCCGCGGAGTCGCCAGCACGCTGAACGTGCCGGCCGACACGACCGGCGCTCTGGCCGATCCCGCGTCGGTCACGGATAAGTTGATCGAGGCCATCCTCGAAGTCGCCGAGGCTGCCACCGAACGGTACTTCGAGGGACAGGCC
>CAMFLN010000562.1 GCA_945957305.1 uncultured Planctomycetaceae bacterium
AAGCTCCTTGGCCGCTCGGCGTACTTCAGCCTCGATTTGCCGTTCGAGTCCGCTAAGCTCCGTTCTGGTTTGCGAGACGTTTATCTCCGCCCGTCGCACGTTCCCTTGATTGCGGTTGAACAAGGGTACGCTCGCCATCATGCCCAAACTCCACGATGTGGCGTTCTGGCCGCCTGTCGGGCTGTTGTTCCTGAATCCGTAAGGCGTGTAGAGCACGAATACGTCAGGAAAGGCTTCAGCCTTGGCCAAACTCACATCGGCTTGAGCCCGCTGAATCCCCAGGCGATATGCCATCAGGTCAGGCCGGTTGGCTTGAGCCAATCCAATCAGGTCTTCGAGGGGCGAAAGTTGGTCAGTCTTTGTAATGATCGTGCCGCGAACCTTAAGCTGATCCGCTTCGACGGTGGGTATATTGAGCTGCAAGGCAAGAACGTCCATTGCCTTCACGTGAGACGCATTCGCTTCTTGCAACGCGATCAATGCGGAATCCCGCTGGATCGCTACCCGGTCCAGATCAATGGCTGACCGCTGTTGGCCTTTAACTTGCTGCTCAGTCAGCTTCACGGCCTCGTTCAGCCCTGAAAGGCTTGCCTCCAGGTAGCGCACCGCCTCCCGCGCGGCCAGAACATCGACGTACGCCGTGTATAGATTGTCAAGTTCTAGCCGGACGGCATCTTGATACTGTGCGTCGAGAACTCGTTTAGCTCGTTGCGCGGCGAGCAGCCGCACACGGCGTTTGTGGTTGACATCGACCGGCTGAATGACCGTCACTCCATACGTGTTCTCGCCGGGGCGTTGCGGTGAGTAACTGCCATAGGGCACTTGATCCGCACTGCCGAACACAAGCGGATTACCCCTCAGACCGGCCGAAAGGATGTCCGCCTGGGCTTTGGGAATCTCTTGAAACTTCGTTCGCAGATCGTAGTTTTCCCGCGCAAGCCGTTCGATCGCCATGTCCAGTGTAAGCCCGTCCGGCGGCCCTTCTTCTTCCTGGGTGGGCACTTCGAGCGGACCATACAGCGGCAAGTCGGCGGGATTAAGACGAGGCGGCGTAATGACCATTTCAGGAGCGCCCGCGAATCGAAAGCCGCCCGCTGGTGCAGACGCCGCAGACAAAACATCACGCCGAGCCATCGATGTTCCAGCGGTCGGTTCCGCCAGCATAGGCGCCCCGCTTCCCGGCACGACGCGGAGGCGGCTTTCACCTGCACCTGGTGCATTGCCCAAATGCGAATTGGTCCTATTCGCCTCCTGGGCTCTCAATCCCTTCGATAGTATGACGATGTCATCCGCGAGTTGAACCTGTGCGTGAGCACGCTGGCCGGCTGCCAGGACGATCCCTAGAAGCGTCAGACCGAGGACGGGAATGCGGTATCCCGTCCAAGCCGTCATTTCTGGCAGCGCAAAAACGAGGCGAACGAAAAGCACGAGAACCTCCCTGTTCACGCACGATAGGAGCGAACAAATTACGCTACTGGCATTCCTTAGTCGTTTGAGTGGAGCAATCGCAATCCATTAAAAATCACGAGAAGCGACGCTCCCATATCCGCAGCAATTGCCGCCCACAGAGAAGCATGACCCGCAAGTGTGAGAACGGCGAAGACCGCCTTGACTCCTAATGACGCAAAAATATTCTGTCGAATCACGGATAATGTCCGTCGGGAATGCTGAACCAACCAAGCTACACTCAAAAGATCGTCGCCCATCAGCGCGACGTCGGCCGTTTCTAGCGCCGCGTCCGTGCCAATAGCACCCATTGCAATGCCCAGAGTGGCGCGAGCCATCGCGGGAGCATCGTTCACACCGTCGCCGATCATGGCCACGGTTCCGTATCGATTCACAAGCTGCTCGACTGCGAAAACCTTGTCTTCGGGCAAAAGCTCAGCCTGAATCTCATCTACACCCGCCTCGCGGCCGATCGCTTCGGCTGTGCCTCGATTGTCGCCGGTCAGCATGACAATATGCTCGACGCCGGCAGCTCGCATTTGCTGTACCGCCGCTCGGGCGTCTGGTCTAATACGGTCCCCCACAGCGACCAAGCCGCACACATGTTCATTTTTGCCAACGACCACCACGCTGGAACCGTCTGCCTCCATCTCCTCCAAGCGTTCGTGCATCTCGGCGGTTTCTTGACCGCGCTCTTCCAATAGGCGGTGCGAGCCAACCCAGATAAACTTGCCATCAATGGTCGCGGTCGCCCCCTTACCCCTGATGGCTTGTAAACCTTCGGCCGTCGCAGGTCGGAGACGTCGCGCATTGGCCTCGCGAACAATGGCTCTGGCGAGGGGATGTTCTGAACGACCTTCGACGGCAGCGGCAATTTCGAGCACTTCGTCCTCGGTGTGACCAGACAGAGCCACCACGGTCCGGACATTGGGGCGACCTTCGGTCAACGTTCCCGTCTTGTCCAGAGCGATCGCTTTTAGCCGTGCGGGGGCCTCGACATAGGGCCCACCCTTGATCAGCACGCCATGCCTGGCGGATGATGTCAGGGCCGCCACAATACTTACGGGGGTTGAGATGACGAGCGCACAAGGGCACGCGATAACCAAAAGCACAAGGCCCTGGTAGAACCAGTGCGACCAGATGTCGTCAACCACCAGTGGAGGAATAATCATTACCGCGAGCGCCAGCAGCATAACGACGGGGGTGTAGTAATGCGCGAATTCTTCTACCCATTGCTCGCTGGGTGACCGCTTACTCTGGGCATCGCCCACCATGCGAATAACGCGCGCCAGAGTCGTATCGGTGGACGGCTTTGTCGTGAGGAACTCGACCGCCCCGTCCTGATTGATGGTGCCGGCAAACACGTCGCTGTCGACGGATTTGGAGACGGGAACCGACTCGCCCGTAATTGGCGCCTGGTTGACGGTCGTCTCACCCTTCACAATCTTGCCATCGAGCGGAAACTTCTCTCCCGGTCGAATCACGACGGTAGTACCGACCGCGACATTGCCCACGTCGACCAGTGATTCACTGCGATCGGGACCGAGCACTCGGGCAGTGTTGGGGCTGAGAGACATGAGTGCGGCAATCGCTCGACGCGCACGACCCACGCTCCAGGACTCTAAGGCGAGCGAGACCGCGAAGAGAAATGCCACCGTCGCCGCTTCAAAGAACTCATCAATGGCGAGTGCCCCGACAATGGCGACAGTCATCAACAGGTTCATGTCGGGCCGCAGGCGCAGCAACGAGCGCCAGGCTTTGGGCACAACATACCAACCGCCCGTGATCGTAGCTGCGACATAGAGCATTCTGGAGGCAAAAGGCATCGTGAGCACTTCTTGAGCGCCAGTCGCGGCGCTCAAGCCGCTGGAAACGACGTGAACCACATAACCAGTCGCCAGGAGCGCGCCGCTGGCCGCGGTCAATGCGCTATGTCCCCAGCGGTCCCAGCCGACAGACTCCGCCGTCGCAGGAGCGGAATCAAGCCACGGCTCGGCGCGCATTCCGGTCTTGGCAACCGCAGCAGCTACTGCGGCTGGTGTGACCGTGGAATCGTTGACTTCAACGGTCATTTTGCCGTTGAGCACGTCGAAGGACATATCGTGGACTCCGGCCAATGGTGCAATCACTGCCCGGAGTGCCGCGACCTCTTCGGCGCAATCCATGCCCTGAATCTTAAAAGCCATACTCGGCATTTTTGGCTCGCATGTTATGACGACTTGGCGCCGTGGTCATGGTCATGGTCGTCATGGCCCTCGACGCTCTCTGGC
>CAMFLN010000563.1 GCA_945957305.1 uncultured Planctomycetaceae bacterium
CCAAGGGATGATCCGGGCTTACGATGTTGCCCACGGCAAATTGGTCGGCCAAAGCGCGCCGGGTATGGCAGCTAACCGTTTTGACATTTCCGCGGACGGGAAAAGGATCACGCTCTGCAGCGGCGATCGGATCATACGCGTCTGTGCCCTGCCGACGTTCGAGGTATTGCACAGCTTCGTGCGCAGTGCTTCGTCGGATGACGCCCTGTTCGTGGACGATGATCGGCGTCTGCTGGTGATCAGCGGCGAGCAATTTGAACTGCTCGACGCCAAAACGGGGCTCATGCTGCTGCAATTTGCGAACAAGTTTGGCGCTCCCACCTGCCTTGCACTCGATCACCAGCGTGCAGACGTCGCTGTCACACGCGGCAATCGACTCGTCATCAAGCCGTTGCGTCTGCACAATGACTGATCGGTGACACGATCGTTACCGTGAGGCTTCGCGTCCAGTTCAGCCCAGCAGCGGCCGCAACACGTTGCGAGATATGCGCAGCGACTGCTTCCGCGCGTCGAGCGTGTCGCGGAACGAATCGTCCTCGACTTCGATGCACACCGGGCCGCGGTAGCCGACGTCCGTAAGTGACGAGATCCAGGCGGCCCAGTTGATCGCTCCCAGTCCGGGAATCTTTGGCGTGCTCCATCCCAGACCATGAATGCCGCGATCATCGAGCTTCTGCCGGTCGATCTTCATGTCCTTGGCGTGCGTGTGGAACAGCCGGTCACGGAAGTCATAGATCGGCTGCAAATAATCCATCATCTGCAGGATCATGTGCGAGGGATCGTAGTTCAGCCCAAAGTGCCGGGAAGGAATCGCCTCGAACATGCGGCGCCAGACGAAGGGGGAATAGGCCAGGTTCTTGCCGGCCGGCCATTCGTCCCAGGTGAACAGCATGGGGCAGTTCTCGATGCCGATTTTCTGGTCGTGGTCTTCGGCAAACTTGATCAAGTCCGGCCACACCTTACGGAAGAGATCAAAGTTCTCGTCGGCGTTACGGCGATGATCGGCGCCGATAAACGTATTCGTGTTTGATAAACCCAACAGACGCGCTGCCGCGATCACTTTTTTCAGGTGTGCGGTGGCCACGCGCCCTTCTTCCGCATCGGCCGACAGGATGTTGGGATAGTACCCCAGCCCCGAGAGGCTGACGCCGTGCTTGTCGCACAGGGCGCGCACATCGTCGGCCGCGGCTTGTGTAAAGTCCGTGACGTCGATGTGCGTCACGCCGGCAAATTTTCGTTCGGCTTTGCCCACCGGCCAGCACATGACTTCGACGCAGTCGAATTGCTCTGCGGCCGCGAACTTCAGAACTTCCTCGAAGCTTAAGTCCGGCAAAATGGCGGTGACAAAACCGAGTTGCATCGTTCTCTCCTGGCGGCAAACACTCGTAAGAATCTCGGGGCGAGGATATCAGGCCCGCGAATATCGGGCTCATTGTGCGACACTCTCACGCCGCTCACAAGGGTCCGGGCCCATGCACCATCAGGGCAGCGCGACGGCCGGGGCGCGAGCCTACCAGGACTGCGAACGTGACTACTGTGCAGGGCGCAGAAGAATCAAACGGTCGCCAGCGCGCTCGGCGAGTATTTCGCCGGGCAGTACATGCTTGTGCGCAGCGTCTCCCCCCTGCCCCGTCACCATCGCCGCGAGCAACTCCCACGTTTCGTACCCCATGCCTTGCAGCGGCCAGCCTTGGTCTTGCCAGGCAATGATCAGCGCCTCGCGTACTAGATAAACCGGAGCTTGCGCCAGCTGCGGGGCGTTCAGCTCGATCCGAGATCTTTCGGCGATCAGCAGGCTCGTGGAAAGCAGGTCCGCGGCACTCGCCGCGACGATTTCTTGCGCCTCGGCCGACAACTGCGACAATCGCAATAGCGCCTCGACAACACGCGGGTTGTAGTCCTGCGCCAGTTTTGGCATCAGGTCATTCCGCAACCGGTTGCGTGTGTAATCGAGCGAGGCGTTTGAGCTGTCTTCGCGATAGGGCTGCTCGATCGAGACAAGATATTCACGTAGCTCGGCGCGGCGAAACTTCAGCAGCGGACGCACCAGCGCGATGCCCGGCACAAGCTCGCGGGCAGGCCGCATGCCGCCCAAGCCCGCGATGCCCGTCCCACGGAGCAAGCGGTGCAATACAGTTTCGGCCTGATCGTCGGCCGTGTGGGCGGTGACGACAAACCTCGCGCCATGCCGCTGAGCACACTCGAGCAGGAACGCGTAACGAGCCGTCCGCGACTGGTCCTCGCTGGCGGCTCGTCGAAGTTTCGATTCCGGGTCGCCAGTGCTACCAATAGGCGACCGGCCGATTTCACATTTCCACCCCAAGTCCTGGGCGAGGCTGCCAACAAAGTGCTCGTCTGCATCGGATTCTGCGCCGCGCAGGCCATGGTTGAAGTGGGCGATGACCATTTCGCCCGCGCCCGCGATGCGCAGGTTTGCCAGCAAACGGGCGAGCGCCACGCTGTCGGCCCCGCCCGAGACGGCAATCAGGACGGAGACGTCGGACCAGCGCTCTGGGGGCCAGGCGGCGGCCAATCGATTTGTAAACCGGGTCATTATGCGGGCCTGCTAGGACGGCGTCCTCCGACCTAAAGGACAGAGCGGTGCGACATTAGGCAATTTGCCGTGACGCTCGCCGGCGGCCAAAATAGTTGCAGGGTTGTCAGACTCTGTTAGTATGACAGCTCTTAGGTCGGCAACGACATTGGGGTTCTGCTGAGTTCGCTGAGCGAACCCGAACAAGAGTTGTTGCATGGCGCGGATGTATTTCTTTCGTGAGTTTGTACCGCGGTAGCGCGTCCAGCAAGGGCGTCTGCCAAGGGAAGTTATAGCGAGTTTGCAACTGGATCTGCCTGAAGATGTGGGAAGAACCAGTCGCTTGCGGGAGTCGGCCGTAACGATGCACTTACTGATCATCATCTTGCAGCAGCTGCTGGGAGCACTCCCGAGCGGCGAAAGCAAGAAGGCACCTCAAGTCGAACTAGCCCGGCCTCCGCGTCCGAACCCTCGTGGTCCGGATCGTGCTGCTTGCGTGCAGTCCAGCCCGCGGTTTGACTTGGAATCCCCGCACGACGATTGGATGACGCTGCTCCCGTATGTCGGAGTGTCCCCCCTTGTTAGCTGGGCTGGAGTTCGTTGGGTTGGTGCACAGTTTTGGGCCCGTTTTCGGCCTCCCAAAACCGGTGCTGGCTCGCGTTTACGACGCGCTGCCTATCATCCACCGAACGATACCTGATCTTGCCGCGAGGGGTTTTTCTGCGCATTTCGTGGTGGCGCTGGTTCTTGCTTCGCCGGCCTGAAACTCACGCTGGTGAGATGCTGCGCCGTCGACTTCTCCCCTTGGCCTGATTCTCCATGACGCGTTCTGCCGCGCATGTTGGGCCAATCGTTGCCCGGGGCATTTCTCCAGGCGGCGTTGATCATTTTTGAGGGGGATCATCGTGGGTTCATCAACGATTACAGTGCTGATCACCGCGGCGGCGGCCGCGGGCATGACGTTTTTGCTCATCAAACTGCTCGACTATCTCCGCCATACCGATGCCGAAAAGCGGGCGCGCGAAATCATCGAACGCGCCGAACGTGATGTCGAGACGCGGAAAAAAGAGGCCGAGCTGGCTGCCAAAGAATTGGCGATTCAGTTCAAGGCCGAAGGAGAAAAGGAGCTCAGCCTCGCGCGGCAAGAGTTGCACGAACGAGACCGTTCGCTCGACAAGCGGC
>CAMFLN010000564.1 GCA_945957305.1 uncultured Planctomycetaceae bacterium
CGCCCGACTGATCCAGGCGATGAGCGAAGGCACCGTCTCGGGTATCGTCCTGCAAGATCCCGTGAAGATGGGTTACCTGTCGGTCAAAACCATCGTGGATCACTTGCGCGGCACTAAAGTGGAAAAACGCGTGCCGACCGGAGAGTTCATTGCCACCCCAGAGAATATGAAAGAGCCCGAGATGGCCAATTTGCTGCAGCCGCCGCAATTCGCGGATTAATTTCGGCTTCTCCCTGCGGTTATTCAAGAGCACTCGTGGCTGTCTGTCACAGATCGCTGGCCAGCGACGACAAATTCGACGCGGAGCAAAATTCGTGGAACTAAAACGCAATCCCACCCGCGCGGTCAAGATTGGCACGGTCACGATCGGCGCCGAGCAACCGATTGCGGTGCAAAGCATGACTGCCACGCATACGCAGGACGTCGCAGCGACGGTCGAGCAAGTGAACGCGCTCGCCGCCGCCGGCGCGGACGTGGTGCGAATTGCGGTCGACAATTCGAAGGATGCCGCCGCGTTGGCCGAAATTCGTCAGCAGACGCAGGCCAACCTGTCGGTCGATTTGCAGGA
Source organism: uncultured Planctomycetaceae bacterium (assembly GCA_945957305.1). Lineage (GTDB taxonomy): Bacteria > Planctomycetota > Planctomycetia > Pirellulales > JACPPG01 > JACPPG01. Next base: position 569 of record CAMFLN010000564.1, read on the forward strand.
AAATTACCGGCTGGCAATCGAAGTCGCGCCGCACGTCGACAAAGTGCGCTACAACCCAGGCCATTTGTACCATCACGAGCGCACCAAGCCGTGGCAGGACAAGGTTCGCTTTCTGGCCGAAGTGGCCGCCGCCAACGACTGCGCGATGCGCGTCGGCGTCAATTGCGGTTCGGTCGACCCGGCCATGGTCGACAAGTTTCCTCATGACGATTCGATCGGCCCCATGCTGGCCAGCGCCTTTGCCCATTGCGAGTTGCTCGATTCGCTCGGCTTCACGCGCTACTGCGTCTCGCTGAAGGATTCGGACCCGGCGAAGGTCATCGAAGTCAATCGCCGCTTTGCCGAAGAGCGCCCCGATGTGCCGTTGCACTTGGGCGTGACTGAAGCCGGCTTGCCGCCCGACGGGATCATAAAGACGCGGATTGCGTTCGAACAGCTCATCAGCCGCGGCATCGGTGACACGATACGCGTCTCGCTCACGGTGCCCAACAATCGCAAGCCTGAAGAGATCGCCGCTGGCCGCTCGATCCTGGCCGATATTGCCGCCGGCCGCGTGCGCAGCGTCGTCGACTTCGGTCTGAACACGCTGAACATCATCAGCTGCCCCAGTTGTTCGCGCGTGGAAAACGAAGCCTTCATCGAGTTGGCCCAAGACGTCAAGGCGATGACCGCCTACGCCCGCGAACATTCGATCACGATCGCCGTGATGGGCTGCCGGGTGAATGGCCCGGGCGAAACGGACGACGCGGACCTGGGCCTGTGGTGCGGTCCCAACTTCGTGAACCTCAAACGCGGCGCAGCCGAGCTGGGCGCATTTCCCTACGACGCCATCCTGCCGCGGCTCAAGGCCGAACTCGACGCATTGATCGCCGAGCGAGGCACAGCCACGGTCAGTTAAGGCTGACCTTTGCGTGCCACAGGTTTCGCACGCGCACGCACAGTGAGTCTAATGCGCTGTGCCACGAGTTTCGCCAGGTGGATCACGGATTGTTCTGATTCACGAATCCGTCCGCGATCGCTGAGGCGTCGCGGCGTACTGTCCACGTCACCCCAACGGGGTAAACGCACGGGATGGCTGTCACAGAATGCGTGGAGCGACGCGCGCGATCCTGATTTTGCCGAACGCTCTTTGCTGAGATTGCCCGGACACCTACGATTGACCCATCTGCACCTTAGAAAATCGGCCCCGCAATCAGAGGAGTGCTCGCAATGGCAGGAAAGTTGGCAGGAAAAGTCGCCTTGGTCACCGGCGCGTCGAAAGGGATTGGCGCCGAGATTGCTCGGCAACTGGCTGCCGCCGGCGCGGCGGTGGTGGTCAACTATTCCTCGAGCAAGGCGGGCGCGGATCGTGTCGTCGCTGATATTACCGCGGCCGGCGGCAAAGCCGTCGCCGTGCAGGCCAATGTCGCCAAGCCGGCCGAAGCCGCACACCTGGTCGCCGAGGCGGTCAAAGCCTTTGGCCGACTCGACATCCTGGTGAACAATGCCGGCATCTACGAATTCGCGCCGCTGGAAAGCATCACGCCCGAACATTTTCATAAGCACTTCGACATCAACGTGCTGGGGTTGTTGCTCACCACGCAAGCGGCCGCCAAGCATTTCGGCCCGGAGGGGGGCAGTGTGATCAACATCAGTTCGGTCGTCTCGACGCAGGGGGTTGCGCACGCCTCGGTCTATAGTGCCACGAAGGGGGCGGTCGACTCGCTCACCCGCGCGCTGGCCAAGGAGCTTGGTCCGCGCAAGATTCGCGTCAACACCTTGAATCCTGGCATGGTCGAAACCGAAGGGACGCACTCTGCTGGCCTGACTGAAAGCGATTTGCGCCGCGACATGGAAGCACAGACCCCGTTGGGTCGCATCGGCCGGCCACAGGACATTGCGCCGGCGGCCGTTTTCCTGGCGTCGTCCGACGCGGCATGGATCACTGGCGAATCGTTTTTTATCTCGGGCGGAATGCGGTAGAGAAGCCGCACGACCAGAACGGTTATCCCGGAGTTATTGAGACTAGGCATACCGCGAAAAGCGAGGACTCCCGCCATGCCTGACACTGTTGCCCCCGCGCCTGTCAAACCTCGGATTCGGATCGTGCCGCCGGTCTATCTGCTGGCGGCCATCATCGGCATGGTTCTGTTCCACAACTTCGCGCCCGGCATGATGCTCATTCCGCGCCCCTGGAATTGGCTGGGAATTATTCCCGTGGCCAGTGGGTTGCTGCTAGGTGGCTTCGCCGCGCGGCTGTTTGCCCGACACAAAACGACGATCAAGCCGGGCCATGTTTCCAGCTCGCTACTGACGAGCGGTCCCTTTCGCCGGTCGCGCAATCCCATCTACGTGGCCATGACGATCCTGCTCATAGGCGTGGCCATCCTCTGCGGCAGCGTGACGCCGTGGCTGTTGGTGCCGGCGTTTTTCTTGGTCATTGCCGTAAACGTCATTCCTGTCGAAGAGGCGATGATGAGCGAGACGTTTGGCGATGACTATGAACGCTATTGCGCCCAGGTACGACGCTGGATCTGAAATGAGCGTGCTAGCAAGTGGGAAGCGCCCTGCGAAACACCCTTGTTGCTGGCCGCGAGGCACCCGTAACCGCGTGCAGCACAACGATTTTCTCACGACTGCTGTCAAGCGCGTGCCAGCGGCCGAGTTCGCTGCTCTTCTAGGATTTTGGCCGAACTGCTACGATCCCCCCCGCGCCCGGTAGCGCGCGGTATCGGAACAGCAAGGGCCAGCCGTGAGATATCCAACAGGGGTCAAGGCATCCGCCCGGCGGTTTGCGGCGGGGCTAGTGGTCGTCGCCTCGGCCGTCGGCTGCGCGGGCATCTTCGAACGCTCCGCTGCGCTGCCGGCCCGGCACGCCGTTGTGCTCGACCAATTGGTCATTCACAGCGATAGCCGGATGACCAAGCAAGATCGTCTGTTCGACGAGCTGCGCGCTTTGCGCGAGACGATCAAGTCAACGCTGGCGCTGCAACTCTCCAGCGAACCCATCCACGTATACTTGTTCGAGAATGAAAGTCGGTTCAAGGCTTACCTGCATAAGTTCTATCCCAGCTTTCCCGATCGGCGTGCCTTCTTCGTGCAACAGGAGCATTCCTTGGCGGTCTATGCCCATCGCGGCGACCGCGTGGCCGAGGACCTGCGCCAT
>CAMFLN010000565.1 GCA_945957305.1 uncultured Planctomycetaceae bacterium
CGCTGGCACCACGGCACCGACAAACAGGAGAAAGACGGCGATGCGGCCCAAGATGCCCAGGTTCAACGCTGCCGTCGAGGCGAACAGTTCCTTCCACAGCAGGGGGCGATCCTTAAGCGCCGGGCGCCAGCGCCTTGTGAACCGTTTCATCTTGCGAGAATTGCCGTCCGTCGTCCCGATCGTCTTGCGATAGACGCGCCGCACGGAAACCGTGGCCCAACCGAGCACAACGACGGAAAACAGACCATACGTGGTAAGTAGCCAGACGATCGACTCGGGCGGAAACATCCCCTGGCCCGAGAAGGTGTTGTTGAAGCAAGCTCCCAGAACATAAAAGGGATTCACATACATCGGCGCCCCACAGAATTTCAAAGCCGAACTGATCGCAGGGCCGAAGCTGTTTATTTCGCCGAGCAGTGTCAGTAGGGGCGGCAAGAGCAGGAAGAGCAGCAAGAGGGCATACGTGCGCACCACGGCGTCACGGCTGCGCTGGGCCCACACGCTGACCGCGATCGAGGCCGAGGCCGTGGCCACGAGCGTGGCGATTGTCACCGCGAATACCGTCAACAACAGCGCCAGGCTGATGCCTCCCAGAGTCATGGCAATGGCCAGAATTGGCAAACCCGCGAGCAAGAGTGAAGTGACGTGCAGCAGGCGGGCTAAAAACTTGGAAACCACGATCTCGCCGCCGGACAACGTGCTGATGAGCATGTATTCCAACGTCCGCCGCTCACGCTCTTGCGCAATCGCGCCAGCAATCATGGCGGGCGTTAACAGCAGCACCGCGATCAATTGCACAAAAGCAAACGAAGTAAAGAACTGCTGTGTAAAGCTGGCCACAGCCTGGATGCTCATCGTGCCTTGGCCGGTGTACGACGCGCGAAGGCTCGCCTCGGCATAGTTGAACCACAGGAGAAGTAACAGCACGACCGCGTACAGCACGCGCACGACAAAATAGCGGACCCGCCGGGCGCTGGTTACCATTTCCAAAGAAACGATCGGCCCAAAGAACATGAGAGATGCTGCGCGTGATCAAGCGAGAGTGGTGCAGGGCCCAACGTCGCGGCTGTGCCGTCAACATTCCCATGTTAACGGCACGACGATTGTTAGCTTAACGCCGCGCTAAGCTGGGGGCAAAGGCTGCCACAACGCGAGCAAGAAGCGACAGGCTTCTAGAAAACCGCTTCAGCACGCAACATCACGGTCGAAGAGGGGGCATAGTCGGGCGTGCCACTTTCGTAAGTGATCAAACGATCGAAAACGTAGCCGACTTCGAAGCGGTTATAGGCCCCGGCAGGCGTTTTTCTCTCGACGCCCAGGATGAGGCGCAAGTCTCGATACGTGGCGACGTCGTCTGCGCCCCAGGCGCGTTCGATGGCATAGCTGTTGCCGCCGAATTCTCCGGCGACATAGCCCCACCAATCGGCCTCTGTTCCATCCTTCAGGCGGCGCGCGAGTTTGGGTTTGGGAAAAATGATTTCATGCCGCCAATCGTCCGACGGGGTCCAGATAATGCCCCCCACAGGCAGAATGGGAACGTCCTGACGTCCGGTGACGGTAACGCCGCCGGCGACCTGAAACGTCGGCGTGTAGGTGTACAACAGCGCGAAGCGTCCCGTCCAACGATATGCCTGCCGCGACATGTTTTGAAAGTCGCTGAGAATCGTGGGCGCGAAAGCCAGGTCCATGCCCCAGCTCTGATTCAGCTTGCGCAGAATGCGAAATTCGAGCGCGACGTCGTAGAGTTGCGGCGGCAGGTCGACCTGCACCGGGCCTTGTAATATGTGCGCCTGAAAATACGGCGTGATAAAGATCGGCTTGTCGCGCGTGAACAGGGGCAACGCGAACACTGTTTGCCAGAGCAGGCTCTGCACGCCCATGCCCGTGTCGCGCGGGCCGCCCAACAAGAATGTCTTGCGAAAGGTCGAGAATTGCACGAAGCCGTCTTTAAAGCCTGACGGCAGCGCGGGCGCTTCTTCCTTGGCGATTTGTTCTTCCAGCGAATCGTAGGGGAGCCCCGGATCGCGCGGCGCGCTGAAAAAGCTGGAATTGTCGGCCGAGGGAGGCAAGAGCGCGATGCTTTCCGGTCCGCGTTCTGGCGGCGGCGCGGTTGCGGTGACCGGGGGCAGGCGGCGCACCAGCGGCTCTTCGACGACCGGGGGCAGCCGCGAGATATTCTCCAGCATGTCCCCTGAAGAGCCCAGCGGCGGCAACATGCTTTGAGCGCGCGCTTGCATTGTCAGCAGCAAGCAGAGCATTACTGTGGCGCAGCGATGCCACCAACGGAAGCGTTGTTCGGCAACTGGCGCTGGCCCACGCATGTTTGGTGTTTCCGCGATCGACAGCGTCAAAAATGACGAGTGCAAGCAGCTGGCACCGTTCGCCGCGCGGCGCGCACGGCCAGCGACACTGCTCCGATGTGTAATTCGGCGCGGGCCGCCGTGGCTCGCCAGTTTCCCTCGCGGCTGACGGCCAGCCAAGGCATGCCGCGGACGAGCGTCACACAGCGCGTCAGAAAGCGAAACCTCCGCGTATCAGGGCGGTGCCGTGCGGATACGTGGTGGGCGTGAGACCGCTTTGGTACATCAAGCGGCGATTGAATACATAGCCGGCCTCGAAATTGCCTCGCCGGCCGTTGAAGCCGACCCATTCCAGGCCCAGGCAGAGTCGCAAGTCGTTGTAGTCGACTAGGTCTCCCTGGTTGATGGGACCCTCGATGCGCTGAATGGTCCACGTGTTGCCGCCGTATTCCCCCGACACGTATCCCCACAGATTCGAATTACGAACCGTGGCAATGCGGTGCGATAGCTTGGGGCGCGGGAAGTACAACTCGTATCGTGTGTCGGGATCAGGGCACCAAATGACCCCACCGGCCGGCAGAATGCGCACCGAGAGTCGATCGAAATACACCACGCCGGCGATGAGCGTCCACTGCGGATTCAACTGATACAAACCCAGGGCGCGGGACGGCAATCGCAAGCTTTGATAGCTGACGAAGTGGAAGTCGGTGTACATACCAACGCGCACCGCCAGGTCGGCACTCAACTGCGGAGTGATTTGCGGCTTCCACGCCGTGTCCAGGTAAGCGTCGTACGTCTCAGGGGGCATCATGGGCCCCGTGGTCACGTTGTAGCCGAAAGAGTCAGGGCCATTCCAAATATGCCCAGCAAAGCCAGGCGTGACGAGGAACGGATTCTTGAAAATGGGAATCGCGAACGTGGCGCTCGTTTCCAAATCAGTGACGCCGAGGTTCGTCCCTTCGTTATTTCCAAAAAGAACCGTGCTATCGAAGGTAACTTGTTGAAAGAATCGCGTCGCATTGCCGATAAAGGTGTTCGGTTGCTCGACTCCTCCGGCAGCAGGGTCGCCATATGCGGGCGTCTGAGCCGGGGCCGTCGCGTAGGGGTCAAAGCCGGTCGTCGGCGGACCAAGCGTCGGCGCGGGAGTAGCGCCGGGCGGAGCGGTATAGGGGCTTCCCTCGGGCACTTGCGAGGGAAACTGTACCCGCTGGCCACTGGCCACGGTCGCGGCGAATATCACCACGGCGGCCATCAGGCCGCGCATTGCGTACGCGTATCTCAGAGGGAAATCCTCGCGTGCGACTGGCCATCGCACAGATGTGATGGGCGGAGTAGAGCCGGGTTCAATACCAAACGGCAGCCCTCGCGGTCAAGGTCGACTGACTTCTTATCGCGCCGATTCCCATCGTC
>CAMFLN010000566.1 GCA_945957305.1 uncultured Planctomycetaceae bacterium
ACAGGTGCGCAGCAAGCGACGCGAAGGGCAAAAATCCGAGAATTCGATCACCGCGCGCGGATCGGGTGACCACCAGGCGAGTAAGCCGTCGGACAGCGGCCAGGGAAAAATTCCGTGCTGATACGCGTCGAGCAACCACGCGCGCGAAAGCTCACCCCCCACGCCAATCAAACCCGCGGCGTCGGTCTGCTCGACCGCGGGAAAGTAACGCGAAGAATTTGCGACTCGTGCGCGGCGCGGACCTGAGGGCATGTCGCTCTGCCAGACTGCCACTGGGCACGGTCGGAAGTTGCAAAGGAGCCACCATCGTTCTTATAGCAGTCGCGCCGGTCTGCGACAAGAAACGTCCTGACCCTCGCTCTCGCTACTTCTCTCGTACTGCGCAACGCCTCTATAATCATGACAGCAACGCGGACAATGCAGCACGAACCTGGTGGGGAACTGATCGGTGACGGAATACGACTATACGAGACCCCCACCTCCGCCGCCTCCACCTCCGCGCCGCCCGCTGGCATTGTTCTTCTTGCTGGCCATGCTCGTCGTCGTGGCGGCGCTACCTTACCTGGTGGAGCATGTGCAATACGCCGCGGCACGCGGCAAGTTGCGCGCGCGGGCTGACATCGCCGCTGAGGAGCTGACCAAGCTCAAGGACACCGCAGGCCTGGTGTCGTTGTCAGATACATCGCGCGTGTTCAACCTGGTGGCGCAAAAAGTCGAGCCCTCGGTCGTGCACATCGACGTCGAGCAGCTTCCCGGCACGCGGCCGGACGAAATTATCTTTCGCGGGCGGGACGGCAGACAGCAAGTGATGCAGGGGCAAGGCTCCGGTTTCATAGCTGACGACGACGGTCACATCGTGACGAATCGTCACGTCGTCGAAAATGCCACCGCGGTGCGCGTCAAATTGGCCGACGGTCGCACCATTGACGACGTGACGCTCGTCGGTGATGACGAACTGACGGACCTGGCGGTTCTCAAGATCAACGAGGCGAATCTCACCAGTGTGACCTGGGGAGACAGCGATGACCTCGACGTCGGGGACTGGGTACTGGCCGTGGGCAATCCCTACGGTCTCGATCGCACGGTGACCTGCGGCATTGTCAGTGCGACGCAGCGCCGCAAGATCGCGCAAATGAACTCTTATCAGGATTTCTTGCAAACCGACGCGGCCGTGAACCCCGGCAATAGTGGTGGTCCCCTGGTGAATATGTTGGGCCAGGTGGTCGGGGTGACCACGGCGATCGTCGGTCGTTCTTATCAAGGAATCAGTTTTGCCATTCCCAGCGAAGTCGCACGCCGTAGCTTCGATCAGATCATCAAGAACGGCCACGTCGAACGAGGCTGGCTGGGGGTGGGATTTCAGGAATTAACGCCTAAGCTCGCGCAGGGCTTGGGACTCAAGAACGAGGAGGGCGCGTTGGTCGCCCAAGTGGTTCCCGGCTCGCCAGCGCAAACCGCAGGCTTGGAAGAGGGGGATGTGATCCTCGAATGGAACGGTCGCGCGGTCGTCGACCCCACCGACCTCGCCTTGGCCGTGGCGGCCACCGAGATCGGCTCGACAGTGAAGATCGTCATCTGGCGGCACGGCGCCGAGCAGACGATCGAAGCCAAGGTCGGCCGCCGGCCTGAGCGAATTCAATTGCGACGTTGAGACAATTTCCGCAGGCGAGTTTCGCGACAACGCTGTTTCAATTTGTATCTCGAACAATTTGCAGGCAGTCGTTTGATAGCACGCATGACTGGCGGCAAGTCAGGGAGTTGAAGTAGCGAACATTCGCGAATTCCGCGGCAAAAACGCCATTGACGCGGGTCGCCGAGGCTTAGATTGACCCTAATTTTTATGTGGACTATAATCCCGCCCGCTTTTGACCCAAGCGAAAGAAAATCGGTTGACAGGAAAGTCGTTTTCGGCGGCTGCGCGATGACCCACACGCGCGACAGCGGCCATTTTGGATTGCAGCATTTAGAGTCCCGCGCTTCTTTGACCCTTTGCTGATCGGCCGCTCGCTCGCCGCGCTGTAAGGCGTGAGCACGCGCGCCGTCGAGAGGCATTTCTGCGTGCCGTGGAGTTGCCGGTGTCCTCGGGATCTTCGTTCGAGACCAAGGAGCAAGTCAAAAGGTCGATTAATATCGTCGACCTGATCGGCGACTATCTGCAATTGCGCCGCGAAGGGCGCGGTTACAAAGCCCTTTGTCCCTGGCACGACGATTCGCGCCCCAGCCTGCAGGTCAATCCTGAGCGGCAGTCTTGGAAATGCTGGGTCTGCGACATCGGCGGAGACATCTTCAGCTTCGTGATGAAGATCGAAGGGCTCGCTTTCCCTGAGGCACTGGCCATGTTGGCCGAACGAGCCGGAATTCCGCTGGTACGCACGGGCGGGGGAGGGCGGGCCGCCGATGACAAGAAGCTGCTGTATCAGGCCATGGCCTGGGCCGAAGAACAATATCACCAGCACCTGGTGAAATCGCCAGCCGCCGAGCCGGCACGCAAGTACCTGGCCGATCGCGGTCTCACTGAGGAGAGCACCCGACGATATCACCTCGGTTGTGCCCCGCATGATTGGGAGTGGATCGTCGGCCGGGCCCGCGAGACACGGTTCACCCCGACGGTGCTGGAGACGGTGGGGGTGATCGGCAAACGACCGAATTCGCCGGGTTACTACGACCGGTTTTGCGGCCGGGTGTTGTTTTCGATCCGCGATACGCAGGGACGACCCGTCGGTTTCGGCGGTCGTGTCCTGCCGCAGGCGGCCACGGATCGCACGGCCAAATACATCAACTCGCCGGAAACCCCCCTCTATTCGAAGAGCAACCTCTTATACGGGCTGGATTTTGCCCGCGACGCGATTGTCCGGCAAAAGACGGCGATCGTCATGGAGGGGTATACCGACTGCCTGATGGCTCAGCAGTTCGGGGTTAACAATGCCGTCGCGGTGCTGGGCGTCGCGCTGGGCGAACGGCATGTGCAGCTGTTACGACGTTACGCGGAACGAATCGTCCTGGTGTTGGACGGAGACAAGGCAGGCCGCGACCGCACGAACCAGCTGCTGGAAATGTTCGTCGCTCAGCCGATCGATTTGCGCATCTTAACCCTTCCCGACGACTTGGATCCTTGTGACTTTCTTCTGCAGAGGGGTAAGGAGGAATTCGAGCGGCTGCTCTCGGGCGCGACCGATGCGTTGGAGCACAAATTTCAAATCGCCACCGGGAATTTAGCGGCCGATAGCAGCGTCTACGAAGCGAATCGGGCTCTGGAAGAGGTGCTCGGAACGCTGGCCAAGGCGCCGCGCCTGGCGGCTGTCGAGGCCGGGGCGGCACGCCTGAAAGAGGAGCAGATCCTTAATCGCCTGGCCATGAAATTCGGAATTTCCGAGGAACGCATTCGGGCACGGCTCACTTCGTTGCGACAGAGCACACCTGCGCGGCCGGGCGCGCCCGCCCCGGAGCGAGACCAAGCGATACCTGTGCTTGATCCCTTGGAACGGGAATTGCTAGAGATCGCGATCGTCGCGCCGGAGTTGTTACCGCGGATGCGCGAAGAAATTTTTCCGGAACAGTTGACTTCGGCCGCCGCCCGCGCGATTCTGACATGCTGTTACGAGTGGTCGGATACGAGCTCATCTTTATTCGAACGATTACTCGTCGAGTTTGAGGAACCCGCGCTAAAGAGTCTACTCGTCGATCTTGACGAGCGCGGTCGGGCTAAGGG
>CAMFLN010000567.1 GCA_945957305.1 uncultured Planctomycetaceae bacterium
GCCCCCAAGACCACGCTCGCCCGATCGGCATGACCCACGATGACGGGCTCACCGGCACGAAAGGCAACGAGCGCGTCGCGCAGGACGCGTGGCGACAGTGCGGTCCATCCGGGGGCGATCTCGTCGGGTTCGGTGAACATCATGGCAGTCACGGTGTCTCGCTTTCTCGAATCGACCTCGATGTGGATCTGATCGGTCGATGGAGAGAGCGTTTCACCGTGCGATGTGCTCGACAAGCGACAGCTCCTTACCGTTGGGAGTAGTCGCGCTAATACCTGGGCGCGGGGCCGCTGAAGTCCAAATTGACCTTGCTCTGGGTCCCTAGCAGGCTGGCACCTTTCGTGCCTGCCAGCGCCCGCGTCGCACTGGTCGTGATCGCTGTCGTTGAGGCGGCTGGGCAGCGGACGCCCGCCCGTGGAACCTAGCTGGACGTTGCGATTGATGATGATCAGGCAAATAAAGTTTCGAACACCTATGCATCACACCGCGCTGCTGCTGTAGTGTGCCGCTGCACGTACAGCAACGGCACAGGGGATGGGCAGTGAAACAAGGGGTGGTGGGCACGATGACGCCCGCAGCTTGGTATCCGAATCCGACTGACGCTCCGAGGCAGCGTCCTCATCCCAATGACGTCGAATGGACGTCGCGATGACGCTCGTGGCGCTGATCGCTGAGACCGCGGGTTCCGGATTTATATGCAGGTGTGGAAATGCGTAAGCCTGCCAAGGTGCTGAACCTCGCTTCCGCTCTCGCCGCCCTTACGGCTCCCGCTCTCGCTCCGCTAATTGCGGACGCAAAAGACCTGGACGCCCAGGTCACGAAGGACGCACAGGACGGGGTTCGGGCGGAGCCCGAAACCGATCTGCCTGGCGACCTGGAACTCATGAGCTTCACCGTGCACCAGGCCAGTGACGGCACGCTGTTCCCTCAGCATGGGTCTCACTCATCGCATGCATCTCATTCCTCGCACGCCTCGCACGCTTCTTCCAGCCCGGGCTTTGGTGTGCCGGATATGCCCTACGTGCCGTATGTGCCAGATCCGGTTTACCTGCCACCGGTCGCACCCCCGCCCGTGCTGCCGCCGCCCGCAGCGAGCACGTCACCCACGACCGCACCGCCCACTGGCTCCGATCCTGCCTACCTCGCCTGCACGCGAGCGGTGAATGGCTATGGCGTGAACGACATTGCGAGCGAACTTGGACAGGTTTACGGCATGTCAGCGAACGAGGCCGTGAGCATTGCCCAGCAGGCTTTGGCCTCGGTTCTCGCGGGTGGCCATTACTGCGATGCATACCTCGGCGGCTGAGCGATGACGTTGAACTTCCCAGCGTCGAAGGCTGCCGAGTGGCATAACCGGCGACGCCCATGAGTGACAGTCGAACATCTGACATTGTCGTTCGCTTCAACCCGTCGATGCAATCGCTCGGCGCGTTACAGGAGGCTGCGTACCGCTTGATCGGCCAGGCCGCCTGTCACATTGATGAAGCCGATGGCCGCTATGTCTGCCAGCTGACACCGTCTCAGCCACAGCTCCAGGGCGACGACTTGCGCACCCATTTCCTGAACCTGGTAACAGACGAAAATCTCCGGGAGAAGGTCGGCAGGGACACTGACCGACTCCGTGACGTCATTGTCGCGTTGGCGTTCGGGTCTCTGGCCGGGGAGGAATAGGCCGATGGCCGGCTTCTCTTCACCAGAAACATTCTGTCCAGACACATCCACGCTTCAACTGCTTCCCATCCGCTTTGAACGGCTTGGCACGGATCGTTTCCTTGTCGGCAACATGGTTGGCGACATGGCGGCGATGACGGAAACCGAACTCAACCGTCTTTGCGCGCTCGACCTCACGCCTGGAGACGGTCTCTACGAGCGCGCATTCGAGAAGCTTTTCGTAGGATCCATCGAACAACGTGCACAACAACAACTTTTGGCGCTTAGGTTGCGTAGCCGCCTGAGCTTTTTGCGCGCGGCTACGCCACTCCACCTGTTCGTCGTCACGCTACGGTGCGAGCATTCTTGTCCCTATTGCCAAGTGTCCCGCCAAAGTAAGGACCGCGTTCTTTACGACATGGACCGAGCCACCGCCTCGAGAGCGCTGGATATTGCTCTTTCAGCACCGGCTCCTCTGATCAAGATTGAGTTTCAAGGCGGGGAGCCGCTCCTCAACTTCGAACTCATCCGGTGGATTGTCGTGACCGCGAAGGAGCGCGCGATCCCGCGCGGAAAGCAACTTCAGTTCGTAATCGCAACGAACCTGGCCCTGTTGGACGACGAGGTTCTTGACTTCTGCGCAGAACATGGGGTGCTGCTCAGTACGTCGTTAGACGGACCTCGCGACCTCCACAACAGGAATCGGCCACGCCGTGGCCAGAACAGCTATGAGCTCGCCGTAGCAGGGATCGCTCGGATCAAAGACCGTCTTGGTCCTGATCAGGTTGGCGCTTTGATGACGACCACCGCGGCGAGCCTCGACCGCGTTGAGGAGATCGTCGACGAGTACGTGCGGCAAGGGCTCGATGGCATTTTCCTTCGGCCGCTCTCTCCGTACGGCTTTGCCATGAAGACAAAGCAATTCCACAAATATGGTGCCCAAGCGTGGCTCCGATTCTGGAAGCGCGGACTTCGATACATCCTTGAGCTCAACAAGTCCGGCCGCCGCTTTCCTGAGTTCTATTCGGCCCTGATACTTCGACGTATGCTCAGCGACGAGCCCATTGGTTACGGTGATTTGAGGAGCCCGGCTGGAATTGGGCTCGGCGCCCTTGTCTACAACTATGACGGCACGGTGTTTGCCTCGGACGAGGCCCGGATGCTCGCGGAAATGGGAGACCGCACCTTTCAACTCGGCAACGTGCGCGAGAATAGTTACCGAGACTTAGTGTTGTCCGACACCCTCGTCTCAGCGGTCGCGGAGTCGCTGACGCAAACGGCGCCCCAATGCTCAACGTGCGTCTTTGAACCCAACTGCGGCGCTGATCCCGTCTACCACCATGCGACCCAGAGCGACCTTCTTGGGATCAAACCGTTATCGGAGTTCTGCGAGCGACAGAAGGGTGTGATCTCACACCTCTTCGAGCTGCTGGAAAATTTCCCTGAGGACGCTGCGATTCTACGGAGCTGGGCGTCATGAAGCCACTTGTACTTGTTGGACGTTCGCCGACGGCCGATATTGTCGGAGTGGGAACAGAGTGGCGGTCTATACGACTTCGGTCACCGGCCAATTTTCCTGTTGACGATCGGGATGCGGCTCTGATTGCAGGACCCGACGATTGGGAGCTCGCGAACACGCACGGCTACCAACTCGCTGTCGGCCGCGGCACCCGGCCAGATGGTGTGTCGTTGAATTATGTCCGCCTTCCAGCAGAGTTCACCGAGCTGGGCGACGGCGACGTGTTGGGCATCCAACCCCGGTCCGGTCGCGTCCGAGTGCTCTACCGCAGATCATCGAGACACAACTTTCTTCTCGTAACGGAGCGATGCAACAACTATTGCTTGATGTGTTCACAGCCGCCTAAGAAGGTCAATGACGGCTGGCTGATCGACCAGATCGCGGAGACTCTTCCTCTGATCGATCCAGCAACGCCCGCTATGACATTTACCGGCGGTGAGCCTCTTACCGAATGGCGCCGCTTCGTCGACCTCCTCGGGATGGCCCGAGACTTGTTGCCGAACACAGCGATACACGTGCTGACCAATGGTCTGGCCTT
>CAMFLN010000568.1 GCA_945957305.1 uncultured Planctomycetaceae bacterium
CCACAGGTGTCGAGCACCCCCTGGCGGCGTGTGCGGATGGGGGTCATATGGCGCCGCATCGCGGCCGCCGCGCCGGCAACCTCTTCGAAGGTCTCGCCTTTGAGATGCAGGCCGCTGAGGAGCAGGCCGATCTCGGCATCGGTGCAAAGACCGAGCATGATGGCCTCGACGGCGCGCGAGGTATCGTCCATCGACAAGTCTTCGCCCCCGGCGATACGTCCCAGCGTTTGCTCGATCAAACGTTCGTCTCCTCACACGCTAAAAGGTCCCAACCATGACTGTGACCACTCCTTTGTAGTCGAGACGCAACCAAAGATCGAATGCCCGTGACCCCGGCCAACAAGAGCTTCGCCTTGTTCGGGGCGTGTTTCGGACCTACAATTCGGGCCGAGCCCGTCAACCATGGAGGACTTGGCTTGCCCCCTCGCAAAGTCATTTTGGACGTCGATCCAGGCATTGACGATGCTTTGGCTCTGACCATCGCGCTGTTTGACCCGCGCATCGAAGTCGTGGCTATTACGGCGGTCGGGGGGAGCGTGCCGCCCGAGCGCGCGGTGCGTAATGTCCAGACGATCATCGAGAATCTCGATCCGCCCCGTTGGCCGCGCGTGGGCGCGCCGACGATTTCGGACCGCCCGCTGCCGGCGGACAATTGTCATATTTTCGGCGCCGACGGCCTGGGGAACAACGATTTCGCCGTTTCGGAGCTGCACCATTTGCATCCGGCGGTGAAAATCATCTCGGACGAGATTCGTGCCGCCCCTGAGGAAGTGAGCATCGTCTGCCTGGGCCCGCTGACGAATGTGGCCGGCGCCTTTCGCCGCGAGCCGGCGCTGGCGACGCAAGTGGGACAGTTGCTGATGATGGGGGGCGCGCTGGCCGGTGGCAATGTGACGCCCGCGGCCGAGTTTAATCTCTACAGCGATCCAGGCGCCGCGCGCGATGTCTTCCGCCAGCCGGCCACGATGACCTTGATTCCGCTCGACGTCACGCGGCAAGTGGCAATGACGTTCAGCGATCTCGATCGGCTGCCTTCGGAAGCAACTCGTTGTGGAAAGTTCTTGCGCAAGATTCTGCCGTTCGCTTTCCGCACGCATCGCCAGGAGTACGGGCTCGAGGGGATGTATCTCCACGATACGGTCACGCTCGTCGCGGCACTCCACCCTGAGCTGTTTACGCTCGAACGCATGGCTGCCGACATCGAAACCCAAGGGGAGCTGACGACGGGCGAGCTGGTGCTCGACCGCCGGGCAGTCCCACAGTGGCGACATAATCTGTACGTCGCGACCAAGGTCGACACGGCAGCCGTGATGGACGTCGTGATGCGCGGGATCGCCGCCGCCGCTCGCGCCGGCTAGCCCTACGCTCGATTCCGCCGCTGGTTTTGCGCTGCGCCGCAGGCATTGTCCCGCGGCATCTGCTACTCTAGCTACGGATGTGCTTTTTCCCTGCGCATTCCCAGTCGGCTCTTGCTTATCACGGTGAATATCCCCATGTCTTTGCGTATTGATGGCGAAGTGGAACGACCGGCGCAATTATCCACCCACGATCTGGCAGCGCTCAACGAAGCGGATCAAATCGCCGACGTCAGTCGCCTCGACCCGAAGCGGCACGGGCGAGCCGTCAGACTGTCGGGCCTGCTCGCGCATGTAGGCGCGCGAGCCACGGCTAAGTACTTGACGCTGCACGCCACGGCCGATGACTTTCATGCCAGTATTCCGCTCGAGGCGGTGCGCGATCGCGCCGTGTTGATTTACGAGCTGGACGGAGCGCCACTTCCGGCGAAAGCCGGCGGGCCGCTACGGTTCCTCGTGCCGGACCATGCCGCGTGCCGCATGGACGAAATCGACGACTGCGCGAACGTCAAGTTTGTCGACCACATCGAACTAACGGTCGAACGCGGCCGCGACAATCGTCCGACCGATGAAGAGGAACACGCGGATCTGCACCGCCGCGAGGCGCAGAATTAGCAAAAAATCTATCCACTGATGACGCAGAGTGCGCAGATGTTAATACAAAAGCTCAGCATTGCGATTTAGAGAACATCGTTTGACGGTACGTCACCGTCTTTCATCAGCGAAATCTGCGTCATCCGTGGATCACTTTTTCTCTTAAGACATTGAAGTAATGACGATGACCTCGCCTGGCATGTGGAATCACACTTCGTCATCGCGGCGCCGGTTCCTGGGGCAGGTCGTCGCGGCGGGCGCCGCGGCCGCGATGTCACGCCGCGCAATAACTTCGCGCGCCGCCGAACGAACTGGCTTCCCGCCGGGGCGCTACGTCGACATGCACACGCACCTGGGCACGGTGTGGAATACCGGTCAGGAGCTGACAGCCGAGGAACTGCTCCGCTGGATGGATGCGGCTGATATCGCACAGGCGATCGTGCTACCTCTGGTCTCGCCCGAGTCGAGCAGTTATCCGATCAGCAGCGATTACGTCCTGACACAGACGAAACCGCATCGTGACCGATTGATCCCCTTCTGCTCGGTCGACCCGCGCACCAGCTATGCCGGCGGACACGAGGGGCTGGTCAAGATGTTGCGGCGCTACGTGGACGCCGGGGCACGCGGTTTCGGCGAGCACAAGCCGGGCGTGGCGATCGACGACCCGCGCAATATGGCTCTGTATGCCGGCTGCGCCGAATTGAAGCTGCCGGTACTCTTTCACCTCGACAATCAGCGCAACATGGACGCGCCAGGCTTGCCCGGTTTGGAGCGCGTGCTGCAAGCGAATCCGACCATTCCATTCATCGGGCATGGCCCCGGTTGGTGGGCCTCGATCGGCGGTGGCGTCACGGTGGCCGACCTGGCGGGCTATCCGCGCGGCGACGTCGCGCCCGGCGGCGCGATCGACCGCCTGATGGACAAATATCCCAACTTGTACGGCGACTTATCGGCCGGCAGCGGCGCGGGCGCCATCAGCCGTGATGCGAAATTCGGCCGCGCGTTCCTCGTGCGCCGACAGGATCGCCTGATGTTCGGCACTGATTTCCTGGCCCCCGGCCAAAACGTGCCGCAGCTGGAATTGTTTGCCAAGATCGAACTACCGACCGACGCGGCGGCCAAAATCTTTCGCGACAACGCCCGCCGTTTGCTGGGGCTTACTACGATATAGCGACGCTGCATCCGCCAGCCGGCGAATGGCCCGTACAGGGATACAAGGAATCTGATCACGAAAACACGAAAGCGCGAAAGTACGAAGAATCAAAATTACGCAGAGATTTGTGCGACTTAATACTCGCCGCCTAGCGTGTTATGCACCCGCGATCGACTCACGATCCATGCATTGCACTTTTCAGGCTCCCCGCCTTTTTCGCACTTTCGTATTTTCGTGATCCCAGTTGTATTTTTTCGCCCTGCGACTGGATTCGCCTGCATACCGTGGAATTGAGCTCGCTGCGAAGCACGTGGCAAGCACAGAAGAACTGAGGGTATCCGGTAATTAAGCGAGGAAATCAAAGTACGTTTCCACGCTGCAAGGCGTGCAACATGTCAGCCCAGGGCGAAGCCCTGGTACTGAGATCCCCCGCGTGAAATCGTCTAAGCCCTGTAGGGGCGGCATAAACCGAAGCATCCGCATTGTATCGCCCTTACAGGGCTCTACGTCACGTTTGCGGATTTTCCCAAACCTGGGGCGATGCCCCAGGCTGGCATGTATCAGGCCTACGGCCTGAATGCTGAATTTCCGGACAGCCTCA
>CAMFLN010000569.1 GCA_945957305.1 uncultured Planctomycetaceae bacterium
AATGGCCCACGGCCTACGCTCGCTAATTAAAAATACTTATTACAAAACCCGTTTCTCTCTTTTCCTTTTTGTCCAACTGCCCGCTCGCCTAGCTGGGCCACCCCGGCGCCTTCGTCATTCGGCATTAAGTACTTCGTGATTCTTTCGTCATTCGTCCTTAGCCATTTGTCATTTGTCCTTCTTCACCTTCGGCTCGGGGAACTTGTTCAACATCGTGTAGATGTTGATCAACGCCTGGTTCATGCAGCGCTCGCCGGCGCCGATTTCGGCGGGCGACACCGGGGGGTCAGCCCCGTAGCCCCCTTCGCTCACGGCCTCGATCGTGGGGAAGTACATGTTGTGGCCGTTGCAATAGCCGAAGAACAGCGTGTGCGGCACGTAGCTCCGTTCCTTCAGGCGATTCGAATGGTTCGAAAAGAACTCGCCCGAGCCGCCGACCAGGGCAATGTCGCCATTGAGCAGAATCGAGTTGATCTCGGGCGTGATGCCGTCCTTGGATTCCGCGACGAAGTTCGCCACCAGCTCAGGAAAGAATGCTGAACCATACCCGGCAATGATCAACGGGTTCGAGAAATCGACCCGCGAGCTGAAGCGGATGTGATCCACCTTGCCGGTGACGCTCGGCTTTTCCGGTTTCTTGGTCTCGATCGCGCGGGCGACCGTCAGCACCTGGTCCGCCAAGGCATTGCCCATGTGCACGTAGTTGGGAATCTTTTCCGCGCTGTCCCCCTGCGGCTCGGGCGGAGGGTTCGCGCTCAGATCGCCCGAGGCCCCTTGCATGAAGACGCAGTGCGTCCCCAATTCTCCTTCGACTTTCTTTTTCATCGCGCCCGGATAGTCGGCCGAAAACTTTAAGACCATGGCGTTGATCATGGTCGGATGCGCGGCAAAGTTCACGAGCACGGCAATCGGCTTGCCAGCTTCATCGTCGAACCGCATCACAGCCAGCATCGGCTCGGTGGCCGGCGGCTGCCGTTTTGTATGCCGGTTGCGGTTCAACGTCGTCTGGGCCGTGCCCACACCCAGCTTGGCGGGCTTGGCCGAGCGGTCCGCTTCGAGAATAGCGTCGATTAGCAGGCCTGGCAGCTTCTGGCTGTACGCCACGGCGTCGTCAAACTTGCCCTTGCCCAGTCCGTCCTGGTCAACCAGCTCAATCACGGGAGTATGGTGCGAATGGCTGCCCGAAATCATGACGTGTTCGATGCCAGCTTTTTCTTTCACCTCTTGGCGAATCTTCTGCATCATGGCCTGCGTCGGTCCGCGACCGAGGTCGGTGCCGACAATCGCCAGTTTCTGGTCCCCCGCTTGAATAACGATGGCCTTGGCGTACAGCGGATCGAGCGTGCCCTGCGACAGGGCAGCATGCCGGGCGCCGTAACCCCACATGGGCACCGGGGCCTGGGGCGTGACATCCTTCGTCGCCACGCCGACATTGAAGCGCCCCTTGTTGTCATCGGCGCCACGTACGATTGATGACGAAAAGCTTGCAGTGCAGACCGCCAACGCCACCAGGCCGGCGATCAGGGCGGTCCGGCGCGGAATCTTAGAAACCGGAGCAAGAAATCGAGCCAGCATGCGAATAATCCTCTAAGGCAGGGCAGTGAGTGATGCGTCGAGGCGGGATGACCGCAGGAATACCCGGCCCAAGGGCCGACGGTTTCGCGCGTTTCACCGGCGGGAAGTTTCCCCGACTATAGCTGCCCAGAACCGCGGATGCCACCGTCGCCGCAGGAGCGATACAATGCTCGAAATGGCTATGAACCGTCCCCTCATCCGCAGTGCCGACGCGAAGCTGGCCGGCGTTTGTGGCGGCCTGGCCGAATGGCTCGACGTCGACCCCACGGCCGTCCGTATCGTGTGGTTGCTGGCAACCTTCTTTACGGCCGTCTTCCCCGGCTTTCTGCTGTACCTCTTGCTCTGCCTGATGATGCCCGGTGCGAATTCCGGCGCGGTTTCGACGGGCACGCTCGCGCTGTCGGAACGCCACTCGATGATCGCCGGAGTCTGTGGCGGGTTCGCCGACTGGCTGGGTTGGGACCCCACGGTCGTGCGCATTTTCTATGTCGTATTTTCGATCTGTTCAGCGGCGTTTCCGGGCATGGTGGCCTACATCCTGCTGTGGGTGCTGATGTCACGGTCCGATTGAATGAGCATCGGTGTGACAGCGCCCTTGGAAAGTAACGGCGCATAAAAAAACGTCGCGCTCCCTTCACCTTGCCTGGCTGAGGAGCGCGACGTCTGCAAAGGTTTCTTGTGAGCTGGCCGCCGCTGTCCGGCTGTCCGGCGCCTGACCATCTCAAGTCGATGTAACTTACGCGCTTTCCGACCTTATGCGGCGAACCGGCGGATGATGCACGGCAGGCCCGTCTTCATCGCTGTCTTCTTCGTCGACCTCGTCGTCGTCGACTTCGTCCTGGTCGAAATCCTCGTCGTCCTCGTCGCTCTCGTCGACGTCTTCGTCTTCCGAGTTTTCAACTTCGGCCGCGATGTCGTCCTCTTCCTCATCACCTTCATCTTCGCGATCGTCGCCTGCCGCGTGCGTCACCTTGGCCGTCGAGTCGGCGACTTCGTCGTCATCGACGTCAGCCTCGTCCGTGAAATCCTCGTCTTCCTCGTCATCAACGTCGCTATGCTCGGCATTCATCACTAGCGTATGTCGCTTGCGATCGGGAGGGGGTGGCGGCATTTCTTCGTCTGACGGATCGGGCAGAATTTTATTGTTTCGTCGCGGCTTCGCGGGCTCTGCGGGAGCCGTTCCCTCGCCATTCATGGCGTGCCACTGTTCGAGCGTGATTAACACCTCGCGCGCTTGCGAGCCATTGTAGGTGCCCACGACTCCGTCTTCGGCCATAAAGTCGATCAGTCGTGCGGCTCGGCCATAGCCGATGCCCAGCGACCGCTGCAAGAGCGACACGCTGCCGCGCCCCTCGCGGATCACCACCTCGATGGCCGCATCGTACAAGTCGTCGCGGCTGCGCGGCGCACTCGGCTCGGCCTCCCCCGCTTCGGAGGCCGGCTTGAGTTGCACCAACTCCTTGATGAACTCGGGTTCGTTCGTGCCCACGAATTCGACGATCTTGTTGATTTCGTCGTCGCTGACGTACGTCCCTTGTCCGCGCAGCAGGGTGCTGGTGCCCGGCCACAAGAAGAGCAAGTCACCGTTCCCCAGCAACTTGTCGGCCCCCATCTCATCCAACACCACGCGGCTGTCCGTGCGGCTGGCCACTTGGAACGCGATACGGGCCGGCAAGTTGGATTTGATCAAACCGGTAATAACGTCGACCGTTGGCTTTTGCGTGGCGAGCACCAGGTGAATACCGACGGCACGGCTCTTTTGCGCCAAACGAATGATGTGCGTTTCGACTTCCTTGGCCGCCGTCATCATCAAGTCCGCCATTTCGTCTGCCACGATCACGATGTACGGCAGATGCGTGGGGATGTTTTTGCGCTCTTCCTCGTTCTCCGGCTGCAACCGCTCCATCAATTCTTCTTCGCCCAACTGGTTGTAGCCCGAGATGTGCCGCACGCCGGCGCGGGCCAACAGGGCATAGCGTTCTTCCATCTTGTCGACGGCCCATGCCAGAATGGCCTCGGCCTTGCGCATGTCGGTGACCACCGGGTGCATCAAGTGCGGCAGCGTCTTGTAGCCTGTCTCTTATACACATCTGACGCTGCCGACGATCGCATAAGTGTAG
>CAMFLN010000570.1 GCA_945957305.1 uncultured Planctomycetaceae bacterium
GCAATACGTCTCGCGCTATTTCCAACCGACGCCAGGCGTGGACGTGTCGAAGCGTCTGGCGCAACGCCGCGACGACCTGCGTAAAGCCTTGTCGCTCGATCCTGATGATGCAGACACGTTGTTGCAGGCTTCGATCGCGGCGATTGAGGAAAACAAGCTGGAAGAAGCGCGGCGTTACTTGGAACACGGCCAGAAGGCGCACCCCGACGACGCCCGCATCGTGCAGCAGCTGATCAATCTGGACGTGCAGGAAAAGAAGTTCGATAGCATTTCGGAACGTTTGAAGAACGCGCCGAAGAACGCCAATTTGCAGCAATTGGATTTCGAGATGAAGCTGCAGCAGCGTGACCTGGCGAGTGCGCGCAAATTGCTGGCCACGATGGAGAAAGACCCGGAAACTCCGCCGCAAGTTGTCAAGTTCATGCATGCCTGCCTGGCTTTCCACGAGTTCAAATGGCTCGAAGCGAGCAAGGAATTCGAGTCGCTTCGCACCGCGATCCCCAGTTACGCTCCGCGTATCGACCTGATGTTGGCCCGCTGCTACGAGCAGTTGCGCGAACATGATCGCGAGGTGCAGGTCTACGAGCGGGCCGTGTCCGATAGTCCGAATAGCGTTCCTGCTCACGCCGGTCTGGCGCAAGCATTGATGCGGGTGGGGCAAAACGAGCGGGCCCTGGCCGAGTTGCAAGCAGTCAAGCGAGCGCAAGGGGTCGACGAATTCGTGCAATCAGCGCCGGCCCGCACGGCGCTTTTGACGCTCTTGTTGCAGCGCAACAGCCGCTTGCCTGAGGCGGATCGTGATTGGAAAGACGTTGACGAGCTGGTCGAGGCGACGAAAAAGGCATTTCCTGACGAAAAGGATTCGCTGCTGTTGGAGTCGGCGGTGCGCGAGCAGAAGGGGGACCGTGACGCGGCCCGCAAGATGCTCGAAGCAGCCACGGCCAAAGATCCGGAAGACGGTACCGCCTGGCTGTCGTTGGCGAGGTTGGAGTTTTTGGAAAACGGCGCCGAGGCAGCTTTGAAGTTGCTCGATAGTGCCCAGGACAAGGCCGGGGACACCTTCGCCCTGCGGCAGGCGCACATTATCTATGGCCTGCAATTACCGGCGGAGGAAGGCAAGCAAGTTTTGCAGCACGTCGCTGAGGGAATCGACAAGCTCAGTGACGACGAGCAAGATCGCCTGCGTCGACTTCTGGGCGTGGCTTATTTTCGACTCGACGACATGAAGCAAGCCCGGGAAATCTGGAGCAAGGTGGCCGATAAGGCGCCGAATGATCCCGATGCCCAGTTTACTTTGTTCGACATCGCGGTGCGTGAGGAAGACGATGAGGCGATCGGCCGCAGCATCGACGCGATCAAGAAGCTATTTGGCGATGCAAGCCCGGAAGCCAAATACGTGCAAGCCCGGCGCTTGGTGACCCAAGTCCGCGCCAAACGCAGCGGTGACCCTGCCGCGACTCTGAATGAAGCGCGCGAACTGATCCGACGCGCGGCCGAGCAGCGTGCGCGGTGGTCCGTGCTCGCTCGCTTCGAAGGGGAAATCGATGTTCTGGACAACCGGCCGGATGACGCGATCACAAACTTGCAGCGCGCGATGGAACTAGGCGATAGCGACGTCACAACCGCGCGTCAGATCGCTCAGCTGTTGATCTCGCGTGGGCGCGGTGACGAAGCCCGCCAGTACATGCAGATGGCGACCGGCAAGGGAGTAGTGGGTGATGCCGCGGCCTCCGAGAGCCTGGAAATCGGCATGGCTTTGGCGGAGAACGATTTGGCCAAGGCGGTGAAGCTGCTGGAAAACGCCGTCCAAAAAAATCCGGAAGATGTGCAGAAGGCGGTGACCCTGGCGCAGTTGTTGCCCAACTTGGCGCGCGAGGACGAAGCGGAAAAGATTTTGCGCGGCCTGACGGAGAAGCATCCCGAGTTGCCGCTGGTGTGGTTGGAACTGGTGCGCTTGCTGAAGGCGACACAGCGCGAGGAAGACGCCAAGCAGGTGGTCATAGCCGCGCAAGAAAAACTTCCCAAGGATGTGCAGGCTGTCGCACTCGCCCAGTGCTATGAAGCGTTGGGGGATGTGCCGACTGCCGAGAAGTTTTTCCTCGAGGCCCAGAGCGCCAAACCGAACGACCTGGGTCTGGCTCGCGCCGTGGCTAATTTTTACGGCCGCAGCCGCAACGGCGAAAAAGCCCGCGCCGAGCTCGAACGCATGGTGCAAACCAAACCGGCGAACGATGCGGACAAGGAGCATATCGCTTGGGCCAATCGCGAGTTGGCGGTGCTGATTGCCAACAGTGGCACTTATCAAGATTTCCGCCAGGCGATGCAACGCCTCCGTTCGAGCGATGGCAAAGCGAAAGTTTCGCTGGCCGACAAAGTCGCCATGGCTCGGCTCTTGGCCAACCGCCCCGAAGCAGATTCGCGCCTCGAAGCGACGCGCCTGCTGGAAGAGATCAAGAACGAAACAAATCTGCCGCCGGATGCGCAATTGATTCTGGCCCGGCTGTACGAAGTGACCGGCAATTGGCAACGTTGCCGTGACGAAATGTTGTCGTTGTTGGGCAAGACCAAAGATAATCCCACTTATGTGGGCACGTTCGTGGAAATGTTGCTGCGGAACAACGAGCCGGACACGGCGCAATTCTGGATGAACCGGCTGGAAGAAATCGCGCCCGAGGCTCCGCTGACAGCGGCTCTGAAGGCGCGCATGCTGGTCAAGCAGGGCAAGGCGGATGAAGCGGTGGCGGTGTTACGCGGACTCTTGCCGCGTCCCATGCCGCGCGAGAAGTTGAGCTCCTTGGCGGAAATCGCCAAGCTGCTTGAGCAGATGGACCAGAAGGACGCCGCCGAGTCGATGTTCCGCGAGTACGTCACGCTCGATCCGACCGCAATCTTGCAACTGGCCGGTTTCGTCGGACGCAATGGATCGATCAAGGATGCCCTGGACCTGTGCCAGCAAGGCTTAGAAGTACGCACGGTCGAAGAAGTTGTGCGTGAGGGGCTCACTGTGCTCAGGTTGCATCAGGCTGACGCGACGAAAGAGGACTTCGGCCGGGTCGAGGGCTGGGTGACAAAGGCCATCGCCAAGCGGCCCAAGGAGCTGCTCTTGCAGTTGGAATACACGGAGTTGCTGGACTTGCAAGCGCGCTATCCGGAACTCGAAGAAATGTATCAGAAACTGCTGAAAAACCAGGATATCACTGGTATGCAGCGGGCCTTGGTGCTGAACAACCTGGCTTATCTGCTGGCGGCCCAGAACAAGACCGCTGACAGTCGTAAGTACATCGACGAGGCGATCCAGATTCTGGGGCCTCAATCCGACTTGCTCGACACCCGGGCCCTGGTGGAATTGGTGCACGGCGAAGCCAAGCAGGCGGTCGAGGACTTGAACCTGTCGGTGCTCGATCAGCCCAGCGGTACAAAGTTGTTCCACCTGGCGCGGGCGTGCCTGGCCAACAAGGATACGACGGCCGCCACGGAAGCTTTCCGCAAAGCCACCGAGAGCCATGGGCTAAAGCTCGAAGATCTGCCGCGGTTGGAACAACCGGTATTCCGCCAACTGAAAGAGCAGTTGGGGGCGAAGTAAAAATGGCGCGACCCGAGCGCCCCCATGTTAATGTGGAATGAATCGCGGGTGGCCGGGACTTTCGCATTCGGCTGCATCAACGCGGTTCCAATCACTTATCG
>CAMFLN010000571.1 GCA_945957305.1 uncultured Planctomycetaceae bacterium
CTGCCGAGCCAGGTCGTAACGTGCCATCTTATCCGATGCCCCCAGGTGGAAAATGCCCTGCGCATCGCGGCCGGCCAAGTCGAGCAGCACGCGTGACAAGGTTGTCACATCGATAGGGTTACGAAATTCGAACGTGGGAGTCAAAACCGCTTTGTGCGCAGCGAATGAGGTCGCCAACTTGTCGACGTAGGAATTCGTGCCCACGGCCAGCCCTCGCCCCAGGACCAGTGACACGCGCACGATTGCCGCCTGGGGACAAGTCGCGGCGATGCCGGCCTCGGCCCGGGCTTTGGTCTTACCATAAAAATTGACCGGCGTCGGTACTGCATCCTCGGCATAGGCGTGCAAGGTGCCGTCAAACACCGCGTCGGTCGACGTGAAGACGAGCCGCGCGCCGCGCTGCTGACATTCGCGCGCGACGTGCAGTGGGCCGTAAAAATTGACTTGCTCAGCGAATGACTGTTCGTGTTCGCAGCGATCAATGTCAGCCAGTGCCGCGGTCAGGATCACCGCATCGGGGCGCGCCAGGTCAAAGGCGGCACTCACGCTGGCCGGATCGATGATGTCGATCGCCACGGCGTTCGGACCGGTCGGCCGGCGGAGACCGCAAGTCACGGCGAAGTTCTCTTGTGCCAAGCGCGCGACATGGGCACCCACAAAGCCCGAGGCCCCGATGACCAGCAGACGTGGTTTTTGATTCATTGCCGAAGGAAGCCGTTGAGTAGTTTTCGGTCAGGTCGTGCCGGAAGCAATCGACGCAGATTATTTTGCCGCGGCTTGCTCCATGGCGCGCCACAGCCGGAGCGGATGATCGGTTTGTATGAGATCGATACCCCAGTCGATTGCCTGACGGTATTGCTCGACCGTCGTGTCCCCCTTGGCGTCGGAAAACACCTTGATGTTCAGTTCATGACAATGGGCAATGAACTCTCGCGACAAGAGCCGCCAATTGGCGTCGACAGCGTACGGTTGAAATCGCTTGGCCACGGTATCGACGTGACTGGCCGCGGCCACCGGCGCCAGCAGGCGAATGGCCGGATTGATTTGCTTGAGCTTTTCCAAATAAACCGGTCCTTGATACACCACGGTGCGGTCGACCAGGCCGTGCCGCTCGACAGCTTGCGCGAGAGCCTCGGGGGTGATGTCTTTGGCGTCGAAGTATAAGCCCATCTCGGCCGGGAACCTGGCCAGGTAGGGATCGAGTTCGGGCACTGGAGCGCCGGCAAAAGGCAGCCCGAACCAACCGCCCGCATCGAGCCCGCGCAGAGTTTCGGCCGTGGCCTGCCGAACGCGCCCCTTGCCGCCCGTCGTACGATCAAGCGTGCCGTCGTGTAACAAAAAGTGCGCCCCGTCGCTGGTCGTCTGCACATCGATCTCGACAAAGTCGGCGTGTAAGCGCACGGCCTCCGCCAGCGCAGCCTGCGTATTTTCTGGCGCGTAGCGCAGAGCGCCGCGGTGCGCCGCATATTGCACCGGTGGTTTCGGCAGACGCTGCCGGATCGTGTGAACGACAAATTCTTCCGGGCGATTGGTGCGTACCAGGTCGACGCCGCTGGCGACGAGCTTGTCCCAGCTGGACGGTACGTCGTCCGCCTCGCCTGTCGAGTCGGCCATTACCGTCAACTGTCGCTCATGCAGCGATCGGCACAGCTCGGGCGTCGCTTCGCTCGCTTGGACGCTGGCTACCTTGGCCTCGGCGGCAGGCGATTGCGCGGTCGTCACTGTCGCGATCTTGCCCCCCGCGGCTTTGACGATTTCGGCCACTTGCGTCGGTGCGCCTGTGACAATGATTTGAGCGGTGGATGCCGCCAGCTCGCGGGCGAATTGCGCGGGATCGACGTCGCGGCAAACGAGCACGAGCGCGATCTTGTTCCGGGCCAATTCCAAGGCCTCGGCCAGCGAGAGGATCTTGTCGCCGGTAAAACGCGGGGCGAACCAACTGCCGGCGTCGAGAGCTTGCAGTTCGGCGAGCGTGTAGTCAGATGGCTTGCCAGCGCCGGACGTGCGGCCGGCCAACTCGTCGACGTCAAAGATCACGTGCTGACCATCTTTCGTGCGGCGCACGTCCAACTCAACAGCGTCGAGGCCATCCTCGATCGCCATCACCAGCGGCCGCGCCGTGTTAGCCGGCGCCTGCCGCGTATAACCACCGGGCACGACAACCCGTGGGCGGGTACCGGGCGGAAGGACAGATAAAATATCGTTGAATGCGGGCTCGATGGCCAACGACTGCCGCGCGCACAAACTAGTCAAGCAAAAGGTGGCGAGGAGGACACATTCAAGACTTAAGCGCACGGCGGTACAGGATGCGTCGCCACGCCCTTTGCAGCGAGGGAGAGATGCCGCACGAGATGAGTCGTTGGAAACCAGAAGACACCTTGCATTAGGGGGGCAGATTTCAGTGATTGCCATCAACCGCAGCCGAGTGTAACAAAGGAGAGGTAAGAGGACTATTCCCGCAAATTAGTTCAGCGGCGGAGTTTTGTTCGCCAACGCTTGATCATGGATCAAAAGCTGGTGCAAGCGGCCGGGTGGATTCGCGAGTCACGAGAGATTCTCGTGTTTACGGGCGCTGGCATTTCCGCCGAGAGCGGCATTCCCACGTTTCGCGATGGTTCGGGGCTGTGGCAAGAATTCCCGCCGGAGCAGTTTGCCACTTGGCAAGGGCTGCTGGAAACCGCGGCCACTCATCCGCAACGTCTGGTCGAGTTTCTCTATGCGGTACTGGCTCCGATTGCCGCGGCAGAGCCGAATGCAGCACACCGTGCGATTGCAGACGCCGAGCGGCACACAGGAATCAAGGTGGTAACGCAAAATGTCGACGGGCTGCATCAAGAGGCAGGCAGCACCTGCGTCTATGAAGTGCATGGCTCCTTTCTGGAAATTGTGACGCGCGAGCGAAGATTCTTGCGCCTCATTTCGCGTGCGGAAATGCAAGCGGTCTCTGCTCGCCTGGAACGATTGCGTCGCGGATGGTTTGCACTCCCGCGACTGATGGTAGCGGTGCGTCCAGCACTCGGCTGTGGAACAGCCGGTTTATACCATCCGAATCTTGTACTCTTCGGAGATGCATTGGCCGAACCGGCTTGGACGCAAGCGATGGCCGCAACGCATGCTTGCGACCTGGTATTGCAGGTGGGCTGCTCGGGAGCGGTATGGCCCGCCGCCGGATTACCAACTGAAGCACGAGAAAATGGCGCGCGTATCGTCGCTGTTGATCCACAGCCTGTAGCGGCCGACTTGTGGCTGCGTGGTACGGCAACACAGATCGTACCGCAGCTTTTTCAACAGGCGTTTGGTTTGGCACCATGAACGAGATCGAATACGCCTATCGCCGTTATTCTCGCAAGAGATTCCCGCTGCCCACCGAAGCGGATGTTCAAGCACTCGAGCAGCGACTCCACGGTGAGTTTCCGCCGAACTATCGCGACTTCCTGTTGGAATACAACGGCGGGTACTTTACAGAACCTCTTATCGATCTCGATGATGTCGAAGGATGCCAGAGCGGTTTCCTGACCGACATGTACGGCATTCATGCCTTGCATCCCTCAGCCGAGTTGGGGCATGATGCCGATTTATTCGACGACAATGACCCGCTGCTGATCATCCCAATCGGAAGCACGCCAATGGGACATTTGATCATCCTCGATACGGCGCCGGGCGA
>CAMFLN010000572.1 GCA_945957305.1 uncultured Planctomycetaceae bacterium
TCGTACAGCTCACTGACCCCCAACAAGCGGCCGCGGAACTTTATCTCACAGTCTTCACCAGATTGCCCACCGAGGCGGAAACCGGCGAGATGACCGCCTACCTCGCTGCACGCTCCGCGGATCGGGCGGCGGCCGTCCAGGAACTCGCTTGGGCGCTCTTCTGCTCCGCCGAGTTTCGCTTTAATCACTAACGAGGAGGATCCCTCCATGCGCTGCAACTACGCCTGCCATTCGCCGGAACATCTGGTGGCCCGTCGGCGCTTTCTCGGGCAACTCGCCGCCGGCAGCGGTGTCTTCGTCGGCGGACTAGGCGCGCTCACTCGTCCCGCCGCGGCAAAGCAGCTGGCCCAAAAACAAAAGCGCATCCTGTGCTTCTACATGGCCGGAGGTTTGAGCCAACTGGAAAGCTGGGACCCTAAGCCCGGCACCGACACCGGCGGTCCATTTCGCGCCATCCCGACGTCAGTGCCCGGCGTTCATATTTCGGAGCTGCTGCCGAATGTAGCAAAGCAGATGCACCATCTGATGCTGGTGCGCGGCGTCAACACCAAGGAGGACGATCACGGCAAAGGGGGTTACATGATGACCACCGGCCGTCGACAGACTCCCGCGGCTGATTACCCCACGCTCGGCGCCGTGACGGCCAAGGCACTCGCGCCCGCCGACGGCGCCATTCCCGGCCACATACGCATTTCTCCTGGCGGCGGCGGAGGCCGTAGCGATGACGCCGCGTATTTGGGCCCGCGCTATGCGAGCATCGTGCTAGGGAACGGCAACCCGCCAGCGAATAGCGCCCGCGACGCTTCCCTTTCCGAAGCGGTTGATCAGCAACGTAACCTGTTGCGCCGGCAAGCGGACGAACGCTTCTTGTCGCGCCGCCGCACAGCACAAACCGACGCTTATACGTACAGCTACGAGCAGGCGCAGCGGTTGATGGGCGAGCGTGACGTCTTTGACATCAGCAAGGAACCGCCGGCGGATCTGGAGCGTTACGGCACTTACGATCTGGGGCGACATTGCCTGCTGGCGCGCCGCCTGCTGAGCAACGATGCGACGTTCGTGCAGGTCACACACTCGAACTACGACACGCACAACGAAAACTTCGATTTCCACCTGGAGCAATTGGGCGAATTCGACCGCTCTTTCGCCGCCCTGGTCGCCGACCTCGCCGATCGCGGCATGCTGGAGACGACGTTGATCGTGGTCCTGGCCGAATTTGGTCGCACGCCCCGCATCAATCACTTTTACGGCCGCGACCACTGGTCGGCCGCCTGGAGCGTGTTGCTCGGCGGATGCGGGGTCCAGTCCGGCGGTGCTTTCGGCAAGACCAACGCCAACGGGACCGAAGTGGTCGAACACCAGGTCGATCACGCGCAGCTGTTCCACACTTACATGTCGGCCGTCGGGGTCGACCCGACCGATTCGTTTGACGTGGGCGGACGCTCGATGCCGATTGCCGATCCGGCGGCTGCGGCCATCAAGGAATTGTTGACATGACCGAAGCAGCACCTGCCAAGGCCGATCCGGCGCAAACGCACGTCGCCCTCGAATGGAAATACACGAGTCCTTTCGTATCGTGCCGCTTCGATCCCACCGGGCAATTCGTGTTCGCCGGCGCACAGGACATGACAGTGCAGCGATATGAAGTCGCCACCGGCGCAAACGTTTCACTCGCTGGACATGAAAGCTGGGTCCGCGCGCTAGGGTTCTCGCCCGATGGTCAGACGCTCTTCACCGGCGGTTACGAAGGGCGATTGGTTTGGTGGCCTGCCGCTGCGGCCGCTCCAACGCCGGCCTGCTCGATCGAGGCTCATCAAGGCTGGCTGCGTGGCTTGGCGGTCAGCCCCGACGGCAAGCTGGTCGCCACCTGTGGCAATGACAACCTGGTAAAGCTCTGGAACACAGCCGACGGCGCGCTCGTGCTGGCCCTGCCAGGACATACCGCGAATGTCTTCAGCGTGCTGTTTCATCCCTCCGGGCAGTGGCTGTTGTCTGGAGACTTGCTCGGGCAGGTGAACCAGTGGGAAGTGGCCAGCGGCAAACTGGTGCGCACCTTCGATGGTAAGGAATTGCACGAGTACAACGGCGGACAAGCAGTGCACTATGGTGGCGTGCGGAGCATGGCCCTTTCGCCCGACGGAAAATCCTTGGCCTGTTCGGGGCTGCACAAGGGGTCGAACCCGCTGGGCGCCGTCCAGGATCCCCTGATCATGGAATTTGACTGGGACTCGGCGAAAACACGCATCTCGCACGCGCCAGATGCCAAGACGATCGCCTGGCGAGTTGTCTATCACCCCGACGGTTTCATGCTCGTCGGGTGTGGAGGGACCGATCCCTTGCTGTTGTTCTTCAAGAGCGACGCGGACAAGGAATTCTTTCGGTTCAAACTGCCGAATACTGCCCGGGACATGGATCTGCATCGAGACGGCATTCAGATCGTTACGGCGCACTTCGACAATCATGTGCGGGTCAGCCGCATGACGCCCAAGCCAGCATAGTTTGGCTCGTCACACAATTGGCGGGAATGGCGCCGGCGGCTCGCTCACACACCGACGCCATTCCCTACCAGCGTGGCATACGCTGCGAAGTATCAATCCAACGCCGGCGCGAGCGTCTCTGGCCGAGCTTCTTCGCACGCCGGAGTGAACTGCGCTTCTTCGGTCGAACCGGTCAGGGCCGTGGTCGAGGCCTCGCCCCGCGAAACGCACTGCGTAACCTGGTCGAAATAGCCGGTGCCGACGAACCGCTGGTGCTTCGTCGCGCGGTAACCGTCGTCCGCTTCGTAGGCGAATTCGCGCTCTTGCAAGGCCGCGTAGGCAGTCATGCCCTGGTCGCGATAGCCGCGTGCCAGCTCGAACATCGACAGGTTCAAAGCGTGGAACCCGGCGAGTGTGATGAATTGGAATTTGTAGCCCATCGCGCCTAATTCGCGTTGAAATCTGGCGATCGACGCATCGTCGAGCTTGCGTTTCCAGTTGAAGCTGGGAGAGCAGTTGTAAGCCAACATTTTTCCAGGGAAGCGCTCATGCACCGCTTCGGCGAAGGTGCGGGCTTCTTCCAGGTCGGGATGCGAAGTTTCGCACCACAACAGGTCGGCGTAGGGAGCGTACGAAATGGCCCGATCAATCGCCACCTCGAGACCGCCCGTCATACGGTAGAAACCTTCCGCGGTGCGCTCGCCCGTCAAGAATCGTTGATCGCGTGGGTCTACGTCGCTGGTCACCAGGCGCGCTGCATCGGCATCGGTGCGCGCGATAAGTACGGTGGGAACGTCCAGAATGTCAGCGGCCAGGCGTGCCGTGGTCAGAGTACGCACGAAGTGCGACGTAGGGACCAAAACCTTGCCGCCCAGGTGGCCGCACTTCTTTTCGCTCGCCAGTTGATCCTCGAAGTGCACGCCCGCGGCGCCTGCCTCGATCATTCCCTTCATCAGCTCGAAAGCATTCAAGGCGCCGCCGAAACCGGCCTCGGCGTCGGCCACGATCGGCAGGAAGTAGTTCTTATCGCTGCGTCCCTCGGCGTGCTGAATCTGGTCGGCCCGGCGAAAGGCGTTGTTGATTTTGCGCACGACATTGGGGACGCTGTCGGCCGGATAAAGGCTTTGATCCGGGTACATCTGTCCGGCGTTGTTGGCGTCGGCCGCAACCTGCCAGCCACTGAGAT
>CAMFLN010000573.1 GCA_945957305.1 uncultured Planctomycetaceae bacterium
CAAAAGGCCGCCTGCGCCACATGCCACGCGATCGGATATCTCGGGGGCACCGTCGGGCCCGATCTGACTCACATCGGGAAAATTCGCAGCGAGCGTGATTTACTCGAAGCCGTCGTGTTTCCCAGCGCCAGCTTTGTACGCAGTTATGAACCGATGACGATTACCACCAAGGGCGGCCACGTTCATAACGGCATCGTTCGCAAAGATGCGCCGGACGAAGTGATTCTTGTGCTCAATGCCAAAGATACGGTGCGCGTCAGCCGCGACGAAATCGACGAAATGCTGCCGGGTACGGTTTCCGTCATGCCGGCAGGTCTTGATAAACAGCTGACCGCACAAGAACTCGTCGACCTGGTGACCTTCTTGCACGCGTGCAAATAAAGGCCCATTCGCCCAGAGCGAGACGATCGCGATGGGGAGTGCATTTCCTGCCATGAGCGGCGCCATACTACGTTCGCACAGCCGGGAATTTTGCCATCGCGTGGGATTGCAGGTGCCGATCCTGCTGGCCCCGATGGCGGGCGTTTCGCCGCCGGCGCTGTCGATCGCCGTGGCGAATGCCGGCGGGCTGGGAGCTTGCGGCGCGCTGCTCATGCCGCCGGCCGAGATTCTGCAATGGGCCGCGGACGTGCGCGAGGGTACCAGCGGACCGTTTCAATTTAACCTCTGGATCCCTGATCCGTCTCCGCAGCGCGACTCCGCGCATGAATCGCGAGTGCGCGCGTTCTTGGCGCAATGGGGGCCGGCGGTGCCGGACGGGGCAGGGGAGTCAACGCTGCCGGATTTTCGGGCGCAGTGTGACGCCCTGTTGCAGGCGGCACCGCGGGCCGTGTCGAGTGTCATGGGGCTCTATCCGCCGGGTTTTGTCGCGCAGCTAAAAGCACGCGGCATCCTGTGGGTCGCGAATGTGTCTACTTTGGCCGAAGCTCGCGCGGCCGAGCAAGCCGGGGCCGACTTCGTGGCGGTGCAAGGGATGGAAGCCGGCGGACATCGCGGCTGCTTTGACGCGACGCGCGCCGAACGCGAACTGGTGGGACTTTTCGCATTGGTGCCAGCCGTCGTCGATGCGCTGCGCATCCCTGTCATTGCGACCGGCGGAATCGCTGATGCGCGCGGCGTGGCGGCGGCATTGGCGTTGGGCGCATCCGCCGTGCAGATCGGCACAGGCTTTTTGCGCTGCCCCGAGGCGGGCATCGATCCCGCTTGGGCCGACGCCCTGGCCCGCACGCCGCCCGAAGGGACCATGATCACTCGGGCCTTTAGCGGCCGCGCCGGTCGCAGCATTGGCACCAGCTATGTCCGCGCCGCCGCAGCGCCCGACGCGCCGCGGCCCGCCCCCTACCCGGTGCAACGGGGACTGACGCAAGCGCTGCGCGCCGAGGCCGGACGCCAGCATGATGTGGAACGCATGCAAGCTTGGGCCGGGCAGAGTGCTGCGCTGGCACGCGCGGTTCCGGCGGGACAACTTGTCGCCGAGCTATGGGATGGCGCCCAGCAACTGTTGAGCTGACCCACTGAGGACGAACCATGAAGTGCGATCGATGGCGAAAAACAATACTGTTGATCTTCGCATTGGCCGACGCCGCTTCTTGCCTGTTGCTGGCAGATGTGAGTAGCGCAGCCGACCAGAAGCCGATTTCGATCGGCCAGCGGCGCGAATTGTTTGTCGACCGCGAGCTGATCGATCGCCTGCAGAATGCGCGACTGGAACTGGCCCGGCCGCAACCGGGAGGAACCGCCGTCAGCTACGACAAACCCTGGGAAGGGCCGTTTGCTTTCTACACGACCGTTTTTCGCGACGGCGACAAGTTCCGCATGTATTACCGCGGCGCGGCCAACGTGCCTGGCTTTCGCTATACGGTTTGTTATGCCGAAAGCGCGGATGGCATCGTATGGCGCAAGCCGGAACTGGGAATCGTCGAGATCGACGGCTCGAAGGCCAATAACGTGCTGCTGTTCGAGAACCAATGCCTGGTCCCTTTTCTCGATGACAATCCTCAGGCCCCGGCCGACGAGCGTTACAAGGCGAACGCCTTCGTCGAAACCCGCTTCGGCGACGCCGCCACCGGGCTGAAAGGCTACGTCTCGGCCGACGGTTTGCACTGGCGCGTGTGTGAGCAGCCCCTGTTGCTTGCCGCCACGCTGAAAAACAACTTCGATTCGCAAAATGTGATCTTCTGGTCCGAGGTCGAACAACAATATGTGCTGTTCGCGCGACATAGCGACGCCGGCGTGCGCGCGCAAAGCCGTGCCACGAGCAAGGACTTCAAGAGCTGGTCACAGCAAACCATGATGACCTACAGCGACACTGGCAGCACTGTTCCCTCGGCGCAACTCTACACGAGTCAGGTGCAACCGTACTTTCGCGCTCCGCACGTTTACATCTCGATGCCGGGCCGGCTGATGCAGGGTCGGCGCGTGCTTTCCGAAAAACAAGCCGAGCGGCTCGAGATCGATGCGCGGGGGGGCGGGGCGGGGGATTGCGCCGATGGCGTGTTGCAAGTCACACGTGCCGGGAGCACAAAGTTCGACCGCACCTTTCAAGAGGCATTGGTCCGCCCCGGACTCGGCGACGGCAACTGGGTGTCACGCACGAATTACCCGGCTTGCGGCATAGTGCAAACAGGTCCGGCCGAGATGTCGATCTACGTGCAACGGCATTATGGACAGAAAACGGCTTACCTCGAACGGCTGACGCTGCGGCTTGATGGGTTCGCTTCGATTCGCGCTCCACTCTCGGGCGGAGAACTACTCACGCGACCGCTGGTTTTTTCCGGAAGCAAGCTCGAACTGAATTGCGCTACCAGCGCCGCTGGCGGGTTGCGCGTGGCCCTCGAAAACGAGCAGGGGGAACCTCTCCCCGGTTTCACGATGGCGGACTGCGACGAAATCATCGGCGACGAATTGGCGCGCATCGTCACCTGGCGCGGCAAGCAGGATGTCAGTGCATTATCCGGCCAGGCAGTCCGCTTGCGTTTTGAATTGCGCGATGCCGATCTTTATTCGCTTCGCTTCTCTTCAGAGTAATGGCAAGCGTTCAGTCCGGCCGTTCGAAATGCGTGAGCCAATCTTCGTTGAACTCGACGTGCTTGATCGCATATCGCCGAAACGTGTACGTGACATGAACACGGCCGTCGGCGGCTTGAATGATGCAAGGGTAAGAGTATTCGCCCAGATTGCTTTCCAGGGCCAGCGGCTGTTCCCAACTCTTACCCTCATCGGTCGAGCGGACAATCGATAGCGGCGTCCGCTTGGTTTGCGAATCGTTGTACACGAGGAGTAAGTGGCCGTTGGACAGTCGGACCATCGAAATGCCGGAGTCCGGGTTTTGCAGAGTGGTCGCTTGCGCGTCGGTCCAGGTTGCGCCGGCATCGCGCGATTCGATGCGGGTGATGAAACGGCCATGGCGCAGCATGGCCAGCAAAATCCCATCGGCGCGCTGGACGACGGCTGGCTGACTGCCGCCGCTGGTAAAGCCGGCGCGCTGCCAGGGGGCTTCGGCGGATTTGCGGGTGAGAAAATAAGAACCTTCGACCTTGCCTTGCAGCCCCTCGACCGGCAGCACGCATGTGCCATCGCTGAGCGTGATTGGTGGATTGCGCGGCACGCACCACAACGTTTCGTCGAACATCGGCCGATCTTCGCTCCAGGTC
>CAMFLN010000574.1 GCA_945957305.1 uncultured Planctomycetaceae bacterium
ATCGCGAACTGTTCGCCCGGCTCGAACGTGAGGTGGCCGAACTGGAAAAATCGGCACCCGCTGCGCTGCCGCAAGCCATGGCCGTGGCCGAAGGGCAACCGACCGACCTGCAAATCCATATTCGGGGTAGTCACCTGGCATTGGGCAAAACCTCGCCGCGCGGCTTCCCGCGCGCCCTTGCCCACGACGCGTTAGCGATGCCGAGCGACGCCAGCGGTCGCGTGCAGTTGGCCCAGTGGATCGCCAGTCCGCAAAACCCGCTGACGAGCCGGGTGATGGTCAATCGGCTGTGGCGCTGGCACTTTGGCGCAGGCCTGGTGCGCTCGACGGACAATTTCGGCAACCTCGGCGAGCGTCCCAGCCATCCAGAATTGCTCGATTGGCTGGCCAGCCGCTTTATTGAGTCAGGCTGGTCGGTCAAGGCCATGCACCGATTGATCATGTCCTCGGCGACGTACCAAATGTCGACGGCCCACAACGCGGCAGCCGTCGAAACGGATCCGGACAATCGCCTATTATGGCGCATGAATCGCCGCCGGCTCGAGGCCGAAGCGGTGCGCGACTCGCTGTTGTTTGTGTCCGGCCAGCTCGATACGTCCGCCGGCGGCAGTCTGTTGCAGAGCAAGCCGCGCGAATACGTCACCAGCACGGCCTCGGTCGACGCCACGAATTACCAGACTAAGCGGCGCAGCCTGTACTTGCCCGTGGTCCGCAGTGCTCTGTACGAACCCTTCCAGGCGTTCGACTTTGCGGAACCGACGACGATCAAGGGGGACCGTGATACAACCACGGTGGCGTCGCAGGCGCTGTTTATGATGAACAGCGCCGTGATGGACGAGCAGGCGCAAAAGCTCGCCCAGCGAATCATGGCGGCACAGACCGACCCCACGGCCAGAATTCAAACGCTGTTCGCCCTCGCCTTGGGGCGCGCCGCGCGAGCTACGGAAATACCCCGGCTGCAAGAATTCATCGCTCACTATCCGCAAGTGACCGCTGACGCAGACGCTTCCGGCGAGATCGTGGCCTGGCAGGCGCTGTGCCGTGTGATCCTGTCATCGAACGAGTTTTTATACGTTGAATAGAGGTAGGTTCTGCATGAACGGCAAAGCCTGTGGACAGTTCGAACCGGTTTTTAGCCGGCGCGATCTCTTGCGCCACAGCGGCGCCGGGTTTGGTCTGCTGGCGCTGCAAGGGGTCTTGGGCGCGCAGCGACTGCATGCCGAGGCAACGCGCGGCAACCCATTGACGCCTCGCGCGCCCCACTTTGCCCCCCGTGCCAAGCGTGTGATATTTCTGTTCATGCACGGCGGACCGTCGCAAGTCGACACCTTTGACTACAAACCCTTGCTGGCGCGCGATCATGGCAAGCCGTTACCATTCGACAAACCGCGAGTTGTCTCGTCCGAGACGGGCAATCTGCTGGCCAGTCCGTGGAAGTTTCAACAATACGGCCAGTCGGGCACCTGGGTCAGCGAGCTGTTTCCGCATGTGGCCACGCGTGTGGACGATCTCTGCATGTTGCGCGGCATGCATGGTTCGAATTCTCGGCACGGCGGCGCGCTGTTGGAATTGCACACCGGCAGCGACACGTTTGTGCGTCCCAGCATGGGTTCGTGGATCGGCTATGGTCTGGGAACCGAGAATGAGAATCTGCCCGCCTTCATCACGGTTTGCCCCACGTTGACCCACGGCGGCGTGAACAACTACAGCTCGGCCTTCCTGCCTGCCGTGTACCACGGCACGCCGCTGGGCAACGCGAGCACCCCTTCTTCGCAGGCAAAGATTCCGTTTATCGATCGCCGCTCGCCCGCCGCGCAACAGCGGCGGGAGCTCGACCTGTTGCGCGAGATCAACAGCGAGCAGCTCGCGCATTCCGGCCCCGACGCCGGGCTCGAGGGGCGCATTCAAGCTTTCGAGCTGGCCTTCCGCATGCAAGCTGCTGCGCCCGAGCTGCAGGACATCGCCGACGAGACGGCCAGCACTCAGCGGCTGTATGGGCTCGACAATCCCAAGACGCAAAACTTCGGCCGGCAATGTTTGATGGCGCGAAGATTTGCCGAGCGCGGCGTGCGATTCGTGCAAGTCTCGCACAGCTACAAGTGGGACCAGCATGGCGGTCTGAAGAAGGACCATGCGTCGAATGCGGCCGAGGTTGATCGCCCGATCGCGGGCTTGCTCACTGATCTGAAAGCCCGTGGCCTACTGGACGAAACCTTGGTGCTGTGGGGCGGAGAGTTCGGCCGCACCCCCACGGCCCAGGGGGACGACGGCCGCGATCACAATCCGCACGGGTATACCATGTGGCTGGCAGGGGGCGGCGTAAAGCCCGGTTTCACCTATGGCGCGACCGATGATTATGGCTATTTCGCGGTGCAGGATAAGATTCACCTGCATGACCTGCATGCCACGATGCTGCATTTGCTGGGGCTCGATCACACCCGGCTGACTTTTCGGCACGCCGGTCGCGATTTCCGCCTGACCGACGTGAGTGGCAACGTAGTGACGCCGATCATCGCCTAGGGCACGGCGCGCTGGAAGAGGTCATCCATCGTCACCGACGGCTCGTCGTCGCCGGGTGCAAAGAACAGCGGTTCATCAAAGGGGGAGAGCGTCCCCAGATCGCTTTGCGAAATCCGCTCCCAAGCGGCGTCGATCGCATCTTTTTGCCGCTGATTCATCTTCCACGAGAGGGGTGTGAAGTAATCGTCCCACTCGTCGTTCGTCGGCTGAAACACCAGCTTGGCCGCGTGGCTAACCCCGGCCTGACCCGGCAGCGTGAAGGCGAACTTGATGGCCGCGATTTGTAGCGGCGGCTCGCGCCGGTGCCGACGTTCGCGCAGCGGATGGGCCTGCTCGACTTGCTCGGGCGAAGACCCCAGCGGCGTGACCTCGCCTGTTTTTTGCCGGCGCACCAGGTTGTGCGTCACGGCGAATGGTTCCAGCGAGCGGCGCATGGTCGGTGGCTCGGCGTCGGCTGCGGTTGCCGGGGCCTGTCGCCGGCCGGCCCATTGGGCCCAGCGCCGCGCATCGGCCACCAACATGGCTTGCATCTGCGCCGCTTCCCACTCGCCGCGCTCGGACTGCGACGACTCGCGCACTTGCGTCAGCAGCTCCAGCGGCCCGGTCAATGCACGGCGCCAGGCCGACGACGAAATCTGGTCTTCCAGGTCCGCGTCGGCCTGGTCGTAGGTCGTGCGTGGTTGGGGCACCTCGCCGGCGAAGGGAAGAATCCGCACGATCAGCACGCGATCAAACGGCGGCGACTCGCTGCGCGATTCATCCGTTTGATAGTGCGAGAGCAGCTGCGTCAGCGACTGAATCACGGTCAAGATGCCTTCGTTCTCGGCATAACCACCGTCGGCGAAGGGAACGCGTGGGAAGGGAACGTTCTCGAACGCCGGCCGGCAAATCGGCGACACGTACGAAAACGTGGCCGACAGCCGCGCGGCCGAAACCACG
The DNA here is from genome assembly GCA_945957305.1 of uncultured Planctomycetaceae bacterium. Lineage (GTDB taxonomy): Bacteria > Planctomycetota > Planctomycetia > Pirellulales > JACPPG01 > JACPPG01. The sequence continues at coordinate 3,460 of CAMFLN010000574.1, forward strand.
CTTAGATCCCACTGGGGATACGCCTGCACCAACTCCTCGGGATCGCACACGCGGCCATTGTCGCGCTCGATCAGCCGGATGGGCGTCCACAGAAAACGTGCTCCAGTGCTACCGTTGGTGCTGTTGAAAATCGGGATCGGCGCCCCGGCTTGCTCAATATCATGCAGCAAGCGGCGCATGGTATAGCTCGC
>CAMFLN010000575.1 GCA_945957305.1 uncultured Planctomycetaceae bacterium
GCGTTGCGGCGCTGGAGGCGCCGGCGCGGGTGGCCAGTTCGAAGGTGTAGTTGCCCTTGGGAAGCTTCAGCTTGAGGTTCCCCGGAAAGACAAAATGATCATTCCAGAACGGCATGCGGGCAGCCTTTTGCGGCGTCCCTTTGCCATTCTTCAAATGCATGCGACAGGCGATCGGCTCGCGTGTGTCGGCATCGACCACGGTAATGCGGAATTCGCCCCCCGCGCCGGCGACGATCGCGGGAGAAATCACGGCTTGGACAAACAAGACTCCAAGCAGTAGTTGGAAGAATCGCATGAAAAGCCCTCGTGCTTGCTCGACACTGCGGCGGGAAACCCCGCGCGGGAACAATATCCAAGGTTAGCACGCTCCGCGGCACACTGTTCAAACACCCTGCCGCCCAAAGGGCATTTCCGCAGCTTGGTCGCAGTTATCGCGCGGGGTATCATGACGCTGTGCCGCTATTTTTTTCAGGTTGCCCTGAGTGCTGGTCGGTTATGCGCATTCCCTTCCCCCTTCCCGCGCTCTTGGCACTGCTGTCGCTGGGGGCTGCGCGCCTGGCGGCCGAGGAGGGGAACTTCGCCGGCTCGTTCGACGTCACGCAGCGCGTGCCTTGGACCACGTCGCGCGTGGTGGGCACGCCTGAGCCCCCCTTGCCCTTCCGATTGCAGCGTGTCTTTGCGCGTCTGCCGCTCAAGCAACCGCTGTTCATCACACACATTCCCCAGACAGACCAATTGTTGGTCATCGAGCAGGCGGGGCGGATCGTGCGATTTACAGACCACGGCGATCCCGAGCAGAGCGACGACTTTCTCGAAGTGGGGGAAGACACGTACAGCATGGCCTTCGACCCGCGTTTTGCGGAAAACCGCTATGTATACATTTTCAGCAACGGTCCGCGCGAGGGAACCAAGAAGCGAAACCGCATCGCACGCTACGAGGTTAGCCGTGGCGCTCCGTATTCTTGCGATCCTGCGTCGCGACGCGTGATCCTGGAATATGAATCGAATGGCCACAACGGCGGAGACCTGGCCTTCGGCCCGGATGGCTTTTTGTATATCTCGGCCGGCGACGGCACTTCCGATTCCGACACCGATCTGACGGGCCAGAACCTGGCCGACTTGCCGTCAGCGATCTTAAGGATCGATGTGCATCCCGCCGACGCGCAGCTCGCCTACGCAATCCCAAGCGATAATCCGTTTCTCGACTTGCCTGACGCACGGGGCGAAATCTGGTCGTACGGCCTGCGCAATCCGTGGCGTATTTCGTTCGACCGCGAGACCGGGCGACTGTGGGTGGCAGACGTCGGTCAGGACTGGCGCGAGTATCTGCACGTCATTGTGCGCGGCGGCAATTGCGGCTGGAGCGTCGAGGAAGGGGGCCTGCCGTTTCAACCGTTACGCGCGCGCGGGCCAACCCCGATCGTTCCCCCCGCCGTCGTTCATCCCCATTCCGAAGCTCGATCGATTACCGGTGGGCACGTCTATTACGGCACGCGCTTCCCCGAGTTACGCGGAGCATATATCTACGGAGACTTCGCCACGGGGCGCGTGTGGGGTGTGCGTTACGACGGCCAACAGGTCACGTGGCAGCGGGAACTGGCGGATACCGCGCTACAGATCGTCAGCTTCGGGACCAGCGCCGCGGGCGAACTGTTGGTTGTCGATTATGTCGGCGGCATTTACGAACTTCACGCCAGCGAGCCAGCACCGACCGCCAGCCCCTTTCCCCAGCGATTGAGCGAAACAGGGCTTTTTGCCGACGTCAAGAAACATGAGCCGGCCGTGGGCGTGGTGCCCTATTCCGTCAACGCGCCGCTGTGGTCCGACGGTGCCCAAAAGGAACGGCTCATCGCGCTGCCGGACGACACGCAGATCCAATTTACCGAGGCGCGCGGTTGGAACTTTCCTGACCGTGCTGTCGTGGTGAAGACTTTCTCGTTCGAGACGCCGGACGATCCGCCGCGCGTGCGACGAGTTGAGACCCGGCTGCTGGTGCGCGATCAGGGAGAATGGACCGGCTATTCCTACGCGTGGAATGACGAGCAAACCGACGCCGTGCTCGTGCCGGCCGCTGGCCGCGACGTTGTATTGCGCGTGCGCGACAGCGCTTCGCATCAACCACGCGAACAAACGTGGCATATCCCCAGCCGCGCCGAATGCATGATGTGCCACACCCGGGCGGCCAATTATGTGTTAGGACTTTCCACGCCGCAGATGAATCGCGCGCATCAATATAACGGTGTCGAACGCAATCAACTGGAGTTGCTCGCGCAGTTAGGGTACTTCCATGACCCATTGCCCAGGCCTGCGGCGGAGTTGCCAGCCCTGGCCGACCCGCGCGATGCGACGCAGTCACTCGATCGGCGGGCGCGCAGCTATCTGCATGCCAACTGCGCGCACTGCCATGTGTCGGCCGGCGGCGGCAATGCCCGACTCGAGCTTGAATTCACCACTCCGCTGGAGAAGACCAACCTGGTGGGTGAAATGCCGCTGCACGACCGCTATGGCATCGAGAATGCCAGGTTGCTTGCGCCGGGGCAGCCCGAGCGTTCTATCCTTGTAACGCGACTGGCGCGCACGGAACTGGGCCGGATGCCTCCTTTGGCGACGCGGCTCGTGGATGCAGACGCGATTGTATTGTTGCGAGAGTGGATCGCCGGCCTGCCCGTCGCAGATGAGAAAAAATAAGGCTCCTTGCAGCGAACATCAGAAGGGGTGCGGGTGCCTGACGACCGCCACCACAGCGAGAAGCGCCGCGTGCCACACGAACTCGACACTATCCTCCGCGAGATTCCGCAACTGACCGGTCAGCCGGTGGTCACTCCCTTGTTGGATGGAATCACAAATCACAATTATCGCATCGAGTCGGGCGATGAGATTTACGTCTTGCGCGTCGCCGGCGAGAATACGGCTCAGCTGGGGATCGATCGCGCCTACGAACATCATTGCGCCCAGGCGGCCGCCGCGATCGGCGTTGGCGCCGAAGTCATCGCCTGGCTGCCCCACCATCGCGCGCTGCTGACTCGATTTCTTCCAGGCCGGGTGCTTTCGGTCGGTGACGCTTCTTGCGCGGACGTGCTTCAAAGGGTCGCGCTTGCACTGCGAAAACTGCACCAGAGTCCCGCCGTCCCGGGCGAATTCTCGGCGTTCCAAACGATTGAACAATACAAGAGCTTGGCCGTCGCCGCCGGCGTCAAGCTACCGCACGACTGGTCCGCAGTTGCCGAGGAGCTCGCCGCGCTGCGCAGAGCTACCGAGGGGTGCAAGTTGGCATGCCCCTGCCACAACGACCTGCTGCCGGCCAACCTGATCGACGATGGCGACGCAGTGCGGATCATCGATTGGGAGTACGCCGGGATGGGAGATCCCTTTTTTGACCTGGGCAATTTCGCCGAGAATCATTGCCTGTCAACGGAACAAGAGCGTGATTTACTGCGCTTGTATGTTGGCCAGGCGGGCCGTCAAGACTGGCAACGCCTGCGCATGATGCGGCGAGTCTCTGCACTGCGCGAGGCGCTGTGGGGCTTTCTACAATCCGGGATTTCGCGCCTCGAATTCGACTTCGTCGCTTACGCCCAGCAGCATCTGGCCAGGTTCCGGCAGGCAGGCTCCGCCTGACCGCGGCTTTCCCACTCCGGATCGCCCGG
>CAMFLN010000576.1 GCA_945957305.1 uncultured Planctomycetaceae bacterium
GAGGTGGGTGCCGAGAATATCGAAATCTGCCTCGGTTACGCCGGCCAAATTGCGCCCAACTTCGGCATGAACAACATCGTGCTCTTCATGCGCGGGCCGGATGACGGCTGGCTGCGGGCCAAATTCCGCGAAGATTCGGGTGTCTCGCTCGACGAGTTTCGCGAACGTATGCGCACGGTGCTGCCCGAGAAAATCACACCCTTCATCACAAATCTATTGGAAAGTTACGGCGTGGCGCCCGAACTGGCGGCCAGTCGCGCGAAAGAGTGCCTGTTCGGCTTCGAACCGGGGGATATCGTCAGCGAGGTGATGAGCTTTGGTTCGCCGACGCCCATTGAAATCGTGGTCGCCAGTCCGAACATCCCCGACGCGATCAAGCATGCCAACCGCATCCGTACCGAAATGGAAAAGATCTCCTGGCTGCGCGATGTGCAATTTCATGAGTCGCTGGCCTATCCCTCGGTCGAGATCGACATCGATCGTGAAAAGGCCGGCCTGTCGGGGGTCACGGCGCAACAGGTGGGCAATGCCGCGATCGTGGCCACGTCGTCCAGCCGCTTCATTGCGCTCAATTATTGGCAGAATCCCAAGACCGGCTTTGACTACCAGGTCGAGGTGCTTGTCCCCACGCAACAGATGACCTCCTCGGACCAGGTGGCGACCCTGCCGATCGAGCAAGTCACAAACGCGGTGAACCTGATGGTCCGCGACGTGGCCGACGTTCGCGAGGGGACAATGATGGAACAGATCGACCGCATCGCCTCGCAGCGCTATGTGAGCATCACGGCAAACGTCGAGGGGGAAGACATGGGGCGCGCCTCGCGGCAAGTGTCTGCCGCGATTCAGGCGGCCGGCACTCCGCCACGCGGCGTGCGCGTCATGACGCGCGGGCAATTTCCTCCGATGGTCGAGATGTTCAAAGGTCTCGCCATGGGCCTGTGCATCGCCGTGGCCGTGATCCTGATCCTGCTTACCGCGTATTTCGAATCGCCGCGGCTGGCCATCATTTCGATCAGTGCTGTGCCAGGCGTGTTGTCGGGCATCGTCATCATGCTGCTGGCAACGCGCACGACGCTGAACCTGGAGTCGTTCATGGGCACGATCATGTGCATCGGCGTCTCGGTGTCGAACTCCGTCATGCTGGCGACCTTTATGAACGAACATTGGCGCGGCGGCATGCCAACGGTCAAGGCCGCGATTACCGGCGCCGCCGAACGCTTGCGCCCGATCATGATGACCGCTTGCGCCATGACGGTGGGCATGGTGCCCATGTCGCTGGCACTCGAAGCCGGCAGCCAGATGCAGGCGCCACTGGGTCGCGCGGTGATCGGCGGCCTGGTCTGTTCCACCTTCGCGACGCTGCTCGTGGTTCCCTCGATTTTCGTTCTCGTCATGGGGCGTCAGACGCCTCACTCGCTGTCGGTCCACCCCGACGATCCGGAGAGTCCGCACTATGATCCACAAGCTTAATATCGCGACGGTTGTCCTGGCGCTCTCGGCCGGCTGCCATCGACAGGCGAAAGTCGATACTCCGACAGTGTCGGACACGGTTACCGTGCGCCTGGTGAAGCCCGCGCGGCGCGACCTGGTGCGGATTGTGGGGCAACCCTCGTTCATTGATTCCTACGAGCAGACGGCGATTTATGCCAAGCTGCCGGCGTATATGGAAAAATGGAACGTCGATATCGGCGACCGCGTGCAAAAAGGTGAGCTGCTGGCCACGCTCTACATTCCCGAGCTGGAACAAGAGCTGAATCTCAAGAAAGCCCAAGTGACGATGGATCAAGCTTTGGTCGCGCAAGCAGGCAAGCTGGTGGACGTTGCCGCCGGGAATTTGCAAGCGGCCGAAGCCAAGGTCGTCGAGACACAGGCCGACGTGGGCAAATTCGAAGCGCTGGTGCGCCGCTGGGATTCGGAAGTCGGTCGCCAGGTGACGATGGTCAGCGAGCGGGTCCTTGATCACCAGATTCTCGGAGAGTCGCGGCGCCAGCTCGAATCAAGCCAGGCATCGAAGGATGCCGCCGAGGCGGCCGTGAAGACCGCCGCGGCGATCAAGTTGGCGCGCGACGCAGACTTGGAGAAGGCCAAAGTCGACGTCGAAGTAGCTGATGCGCGGCTGGTCGTGGCAAAGGCTGACATGGAAAGAGTCGGCGCGCTGTACAGTTACACCCGGCTCACAGCGCCGTACCAGGGAATTGTGGTGTTGCGCAACGCGAACACGGGTGACTTCACCTTGCCCGCCACGGGCGATCCTTCGGCCTCGGGGCGCTCGACCGATCAATCGGCGGCCAAAGCCGCGCCGATCTATGTCCTGGCACGGACCGATATTGTGCGCATCTATGTCGACGTTCCAGAATCGGAAGCGAACTACATTGTCAGCACGACCGATAAGCGTGCCGGAGATCCCCGCGCAGTTACCACAGGCACCGTGCGGGTTCCGGCGTTTCAGAACGAAGACATGCCCGCCGAGGTCACCCGGTCGAGCTGGGCCTTGAATATGCGCAGCCGTACCTTGCGCGCGGAAATCGACCTGCCGAATCCCGTGGCGCGATTATTGCCCGGCATGTACGCCTACGGTTCGATCAAGATCGAGCGCCCTGGCGCGCTGGCGCTGCCGATTTCGGCGCTCGTGGAGAATGGCAACCAGTGGTGCTGCTATTTCTACGTCGACGGCAAGTCGGTGCGCACCCCTGTACAGACCGGGCTGCGTGTCGACGGCTGGGTCGAAGTGCTGAAAAAACAGCAGAATGGCGCGTGGAGCGATGTCACGGAAAACGATCAGGTGATCACGGGCGATCTGTCGGAACTGGTCGACGGAGGAACCGTCGAAGTTCAGAAGTAAGCGAGCCTTCTACAACCGCACGGCTTATTCGCTGGTCGATACAGCGGCGGCCGAGCTAGCATTCGTCGCAGCCCCCGCCTGTACTTCGCTCGCGGCCGGGGTCGCCTTGGGGTGCAGGTATTTGTCGAACCACTCGCCGAGCGTGACGAAATCGGCCAGAATCGTGGCCCAGCCGTGGCCGCCCCCCTTTTTTACGATCAGTTCAGCCGGAACGTGTGCGGCTTTGAGCTTCTCGATAATGATCTCCGACTGTTGCAAAGGCACCAACTCGTCCGCGTCGCCGTGAATGATCAGCACCGGCGCGTCTTCGGAGGTCACGTGGTAGATCGGCGAGATTTCTTTGCAGATTCGTTCACGCGTTTCCAGGTCGACCGGCTTGAAGAGCTTGGTGCCGGCCTCTTGCTGGTGAAAATCAAACGGTGGCTTGAACTGGTGATTCTCTTCAGTCCCCAGCGCTTTGATGCCGGGCTTGCCGTAATTCAAAAAGTCAGTCGGCGGGAAGAAGCAAGCCACGGCCTGCACGCGGCTCGAAACGCGATCAACAGGATCCTTGGCTTGCGGATTGCCCGTGTCGCCGGCACAACCCATCATCAAAGATAAGTGGCCGCCGGCCGAGGCGCCGCTGATGCCGATGCGGTTGGGGTCAATCTTAAAGGTATCAGCATTGGCGCGAATGAAGCGCACCGCGCGATGCAGATCGGCTACGCATTCGGGAATCGTAAACTTCGGCTGGCTACCGTGGACGACGGCGAAGACCGTGTAGCCGCGTTTCATCATGTCGAACACGAAGATCGGTTGAATCTGA
>CAMFLN010000577.1 GCA_945957305.1 uncultured Planctomycetaceae bacterium
ACAGCGCTCAGGGGAACCTTGGGAGGCGGTAGTGGCGGAAGCGGCCCTTTGATCGTGGGCGGTTCGAGCAGTGGCGAAGGGGCCGGTATGTTTTCTAGCTGCGGCACGTTGTTGGGCAGTGGCAAGCCCGGCGCCCCGGCCGACGCGGGATCGAGGCGAATTTCCCAACCCCCCCCCAACGCGCGATACGTCTGTACCAAACCCAGGGCGATCGAACCGAGCGCTTGCGCATAGAGATTCTGCTGCTGCACCAGGTTTTGTTCCACTAGCGACACGCGGTTGAAGTCGGTCAGCCCTCCTTGGTATTGCGCCACAGCGACCGTCACGGCCTTGCGCGCCGCGGTGACGCTTTCGGCCATGTAGCGCGTTTGCACCTGCGACTTCAAGAACGTTACCAGGCCGTTTTCAACTTCCTGGCTCGCTGTGATCACGGTGCGCTGATAGTGTGCGACCAGCTCCTGGAATAGGGCGTCTTGCGCGCGGACGTTGTTCAAGATGCGGCCGTAATTCAGCACGTTCCATTGAAACGCGGGGCCCCATGAGCCGTACAGCGCGTTTGAGTTGAACAACTGTTGGAACTGCTCGGCCGAGTAGCTGAAGGTGCCGTTGAGCGACAGGGCCGGATAGAAATCCGCTTCGGCGATACCGATTCTTTCCGATTGGGCGGCTGCGTTGCGCTCGGCGCGGCGCACATCGGGCCGGCGCCGCACCAGGTCTGCGGGAATGCCCACGGCGACCTCGGGTGGAACGGTCGGGATGGGGAGTGCGGCCATGCGCCGCTGCAAGTCTTCGGCCGGAATGCCCAGCAACACGCACAAGCGGTTGTTGGTCTGGCGCAGGCTAATTTCGAGTTGCGGAATTTGCGCTTCGGTTTCGGACAGGATGCTCTGCGCCTGGTCGACGTCGAGTTCGGTGACCAAACCACCTTTGAATCGCGCCGTGGCAATGGCCAGAGTCTCGCGCTGCAGCTGGACGTTGGCCCTCGTCAAGGCGATCTGCTGCTCGTAGATCCGCATTTGCACGTACGCCTGCGCAACGTCGCCGAAGAGCGTCACGAGTACGGCATCGAAGTCTTCGACGGACGCATCGAGCCGATTGTTGGCCGAGGCGATCGCACGGCGGAATTTCCCCCAAAAGTCGAGTTCCCAGTTGAGCGTGAAGCCGACGTCCCATTGCGGATAGTATTGTTCCAGGACAAAGCCGCGGTTTGCCGCCTGGGTGCTGATGGCGTTGCGCGTATGATCGCCAAAGGCGTACTGCTGTTGAGGGAAGAAGCCGCCGACGGCTATGCCCAGCAGGGCGCGGTTTTGCAAAATGCGAAAGCCAGCTTCGCGCAAGGTCAAGTTTTGCCGATAAGCGTCGGCCACCAGTTCGTCGAGCACCGGATCGCGAAATACTGTCCACCAATGGGCTAGCTCGGGATTCTCCTCCTTGCGCAGGCGCATGTCCTCGGCGTCGATCCAGTCGTTGGCCACAGGCGCCGGCGGACGGCGATAGTTGGGGCCGACCTTAAAGCCGTTGCTGACATACTCGCGAAAGCTGGTGCAACCAACCAGCAGCGGCGTAATCAGAAACCAGACCGCGCACACGAGGCCCCACGTCCGCCGATGCGGCGCGCGCCGGTGAACAGCCGGTCGAAAAATGCGCGTACAGACAGCGACTTGCACGCAATCACTGGCGTGGCGCGGCCGTATCATTGCTTGTCGCTCGGCCCCGGCGGTCGCCGCAGCCTGAGTCTGGCACACATCCATGCGCAGGCCCCCCCAGGAGCTGCGGTCGCTGTGCATGTGGGAAGGTATTGGTGGACTCAGGCACGAACGGCCGGTCCGGCGTGCGGGCCGCCGCGTCGAGGGTCGGTGGCGGGGCCCCTTCGTAATATCGGCGCAACCAGCGCGAGCCGCGCAGGGCTTTCCCGCTCCACGCGATGGTTCACTGCCCCGGTACGGGAGCTAGCTTCAAAACGTGCCAGTCGCGTAAGAAAACCGAACCGCGCAGCATTGCTGGCGCGCAATCGGCGCGAGAGATCAACCTCGCCAGCCATCTTTGCTAGCGAGGTCGCGATTCCTGCTACGGGCGAGGGGCAGGGCGCTGTGACTTGAGACGCGCCCGGTCCTCGTCAGTTACGCGTTGGCCGGCGGCCAACTTCGTCACTCGGGCGTCAGCTTCGGCCCAGCGACCGGCTCGTGCGTCGGCGACGATTTTCTCGATCGCTTCATACTCCGTATCCGTCATGCCACCCGAGGCGCGGCGCTCGTCGATGATTTTGGAGTTTGCCTCCAACCAGTCCGCGCGCTGTGCCGAAACGGCCGTGCGCAGCGATTCGAGCAGTTGCCGATTCGCCGGCGCCACCTGTGTCTGACGGCTGCAGCCGCCGATCAACAGCAGCCCAGCCGTCAGCAACACATATCGCGCTCGCTGACAGCGTGGGCAGACGCAAGCGATTGGCCCCGCCGAATGGCCCGAGCACGCAAGTTCGAGAATGGGTAAGGGAGTCATGGCAGGCTCCCTGCGCCTTCTGGCTCGCCCCCGGCACGCGTCGACAGGGCAGCCCAGACCAGCTGGTTGCTCGTTTCCGCGACGAAACGGACGCTGCCGTCGCCAAACAGAACGTTGCATCCGCCGGGATGCTGGGCATACATTTCGTCGACGTAGCCCACGAAATTATTGGGCGGATGAATCACGGGCGGGAACTCATCTTCGCCGGGGCCGCTGTGCACGTTGATCTGCGGCGCCGCCGCGTCACAGCCCGCGAAGGCAAACAGCTCGGTCGGGCAAGTCACGGAGCCTGGCACGATTCCGACCCAGGTCGAGTCGCTGTGGAACGGCGTCTGCTCGCCAAAGAAAACCGTGTTGCTCAAACCGTCGGTCATATCCGCGATCCGCAAACGACTATTGCGGTAAAACGGTCCGTCGGCGACTTTGCGCAACTCCGCGTCGCTGGTGATTTCCCAGACATCTTCTCGGCCTGCGTTAGCGACGTAGTTCGATCGCGAAAAGGCGGCCAGCTTGTTGCCGCTTTGGTCCAACACGTCATAGGTCGGCGTGTCGTTCGCTGCGCTCGGGCAGAGAAACATCGGCACTACCGTGGTCGCGGCCGTGGCGTTCAGCGGCGACCAAGAGGGGACCGTCAGATTGAAGGACTGTTGCAGATTCGCGCCTTCTAAATAAGGCAGCGACTGGAACAGGCAGGTCCAGCCGGGCCCGGCGTCGCCGGTATCGGCGTTGGGTGTGCCGTTGGCGCCCCCTGGGGTCGATTCATAGGCAGAGGGAAATCGCCCCGTCACATCGTGGAATTGAGTGAGCGCGATCCCTACCTGCTTGAGATTGTTCAAACATGAACCGCGCCGCGCCGCTTCGCGCGCCGCTTGGACCGCGGGCAGCAATAGTCCGATCAGCAATCCGATGATCGCGATGACCACCAGCAATTCGACCAGCGTGAACCCGCGCGGGGCAAGCTGTCTGTTATGCATAAGTGCTCCTCCGGAATTCGCTCGCGGCGCAACTCTGTGCCGCAAACGAGGAATGTCGCGCACAGACAAACGTCATTTGCCGGGGCAAAAACGTGATGTCGCGCACCCTTGAGGCCACGTGACCAAACACCTGTCTCTTATACACATCTCCGAGCCCACGAGACGTAGAGGAATCGC
>CAMFLN010000578.1 GCA_945957305.1 uncultured Planctomycetaceae bacterium
CACTCACGACAGCCGTAGAGTCGCTGCTGCGCGTATACCACTGAGTTAGCTGCTGCGCAGCACGGACAACTTCCGTGCCACCCTCAGCTAAGGCACAAATGCGAGAAGCGGACGTCTTACTGGTACTGACGCTGCATCATCATACCAGGAGTGCCCTCCGCGCGGGGAGCAAAGAAGGTTTCGGCGATGCCTTCGCCGACCAGGTTGAGTTTGTTCTGGAACTGGTCGAGGTACTCGTGCAGGCCCTGGCTGATAATGTCCGAGACTTGCGTGTAGTCGAGTTCCGCCCGCAATCGCCCCAAGCGTTGTTCGGCCGTATTGGCAAAAGTGCCGAAGTCGCTCCCCGTGATGCGGTGCAGCGAATCCTCGGCCCCCAGCAAGCAGAAGCGGATCGAACGGGGGAAGTGGCGATCCAGAATCAAGAAATCAACCACCGAGCCGGGTGTGATCCGCCCGCGGCTCTTGCGATACATTTCCAGGGCGCTGGCCGATTTGAGCAAGGCGGCCCACTGGATCGTGTCGAGCGGGGTGCCGACGTCGCGAATGGTCGGCAGCAGAATGAAATACTTCACGTCCAGGATGCGCGAGGTCTTGTCCGCGCGTTCCAGCAGCAAGCCCATCCGCGCAAAATGCCATGCTTCGCCGTGCGACATCGTGGCGTCGGTGATGCCTGCCAACAAGTGGCTTGATGTGATTACCGAATCGAAGAAATCGTGCGCCCGGGCCATGGTCCAACCGTGCGAGGCGCCGCGAACTGTGAGGTAGAACTTGTTCAGCTCCAGCCACATGGCCGAGGAGATAATCTCGCGGACGCTCCGCGCATTCTCGCGCGCGGCGCGCAGGCAGGAGACGATCGAGTTGGGGTTGTCTTTATCAAACGTCAGAAAGTCGATCACGTTCTTCTGCGTGGCGACGCCATAACGCTCGATAAAGCTGTCGTAGTCGCCAGTGGTGATGACCAGCGGCTCCCACTGATTGACGAAGCCGTTGGTCAATCCCAACGTCAGGTGCAGGTTCACCTCGATGAAGCGGGCGACATTCTCCGCGCGCTCGATGTAGCGGTTCATCCAGAAGATCGAATCGGCAACCCGGCTTAGCATGAGGAAGCCTCCGCCGGAGCGACCGCGGCAGGCGCGCCGTTGACGCTGTACGGCTCGTCCACGCGTGGACTCACCACCCAGGTATCCTTGCTACCGCCCCCCTGAGAGCTGTTGACCACCATCGATCCTTTTTCCAAGGCGACGCGGGTCAGTCCGCCCGGCAGGACGTAAATGTCCTTGCCGTACAAAATGTACGGACGCAGGTCGACGTGCCGCCCCTCGAAGTGGTCGTCGACAATCGTCGGCACACGGCTGATCGATAGCATCGGCTGAGCGATGTATTTGCGCGGATCCTGCGAGATGAGATCGTGGAACTTGTCCCGCTCGCTCTTCGAGGCCATCGGCCCCATGAGCATGCCGTAACCGCCCGAGCCGTTGGCCTCTTTTACGACGAACTTATCGAGGTTCGCCAGCACGTGGTCCTTGTGCTTCTCGTCCGAGCAGACAAAGGTCGGCACGTTCGAGAGCAAGGCGTCTTCGCCCAGGTAGTAGCGGATAATCTGTGGCACGTAGGCGTACACGGCTTTGTCGTCGGCAATGCCTGTGCCCGGGGCGTTGGCCAGGGCGACGCGCCCGTTGCGATAGGCGTCCAACAGGCCCGGCACGCCCAACAGCGAATCGGGGCGCAGCTCGCGCGGGTCGAGGAAATCGTCGTCAATGCGGCGATAAATGACGTCAACGCGCCGCGGGCCGGCGGTGGTGCGCATGTAGACGAAGCCTTCGTGCACGAACAGGTCCGAGCCGGTCACCAGCTCGATGCCCATCTGCTGGGCCAGGAACGAGTGTTCGAAGTACGCCGAGTTATAGACGCCCGGCGTGAGCAGCGCCACCACCGGGTTTTGCACGCCTTCCGGGGCCACGTATTGCAACGTCTCGAGCAAGCGGTCGGGGTAATCGTCGACCGGCCGAACGCATAACCCCTCGAACACCTGGGGAAACGTCCGCTTCATGACTTCGCGGTTTTCCAACACATACGACACGCCCGACGGGCAGCGCATGTTGTCTTCGAGCACGTAGAACTGACCATCCGCGTCGCGTACCAGGTCGATGCCCGAGATATGGCACCAGACCCCCTTGGGCGGATTCAGCCCGGCGCACGGCGCCAGGTAGCACTTGCCGGAATGCAGCAGTTCTTCGGGCACGACACCGTCACGGACGATTTTTTGATCGTGGTAGACGTCGTCAATGAAGAGGTTCAAAGCCGTGATGCGTTGACGCAGCCCGCGCTCGATCCGTTCCCATTCGTTCGCGTCGATAATGCGGGGCACGATGTCAAAGGGCCAGACTTTTTCGGTCCCGGCCTCGTGGCCGTAGACGTTGAAAGTGATGCCCATGTTCAGCAGGGCCAGTTCGGCCGCTTGCTGGCAGGTTTTGATTTCGCCCAGGCTGAGGGCCTCGATCTTCTTGACCAGCAGAGCCGCACCTGCGCGCGGGTTGCCACCGGCCTCGAACATTTCGTCGTAGAAGCTGGCCGTCTCATAAGATTCAAAACGCATCGGCGGAAATTCCTCCGTCTGTCGTGCCTCGCGATTGAAAGCCCACCGCCGCGACCTCCTGTCGGGCAGAGCGATTCTCAATCTTCAATCCTTGAACCCAATCACTGCTGCTAGCGGGTCCAGGCGGCGCGCACCTTCCAGGTGCGACAAACCTCGACGCCGAACAACAGGCTCGGGCGGGCGATGCGAAAGGGTCAGATATTAATGTCGGCTTTTCGGACCCGCCGACCCGCGTCCCAGTACAGCAGGCGGGCGAAACCGGCCGTCGGGCAGCAAATCTAACCAGCAAGCGAGTATAGCAGAGTCGTCCACTGTTAAAAGGCAGATCGGGCGCTCTGCGCAAGGGGGGTTCCAAGGCCTTCTTCGGCCTGCATTTGACCTGGCCGCCGCCTGGCGGGCGCCCGGGGACTCTCGTTGAGCTTGGCCACAAGCAAAACGGAGGGGTAGCCGGCCCCGCCCGGAAATCGGATGGCCGCACTGCCAAGGTAGACGCGGCGTCTTTGCCCCAAGACGATTGGTAAGGTCTGGTAGCGATTCCTAAGTCGTTGCCACCTCCGGCACGGATCGCGTTGCAGCGCCCGTTGAGCGCGAGAAGCGTCGACAGACTGCTGACGGTGGCCCCGCAGCCACGAAGAATTGTCGCCGCAATGAGTTAGCGCACTATGTTAATTTTTTTATGAATATGTTTGCATTCGAAAAGGCATTTTCCTACTTTCAACTCTCGGTCGGCCTTGAAGGCGCAATTGGCACTACTCGCCTCCAATAAGCGTCCTCTAACCAGTGCGCATGTCGACGATCGAGTCCTGGTTGTCGGTTCCGGCTGTGCCACGACTCAGTGAACGTTTCCTTTATCAAGTATTGATCTGATCCCTCTCCTCAATCGGAATCGGGAGAACGCAAGTGAAGCTATTATTCATCGCTGCCTCGGCTGCGCTTCTGGCGCTCGTCACTTCGGCGCAGGCAGCCAAAGTCGTTGTGATGTCCGTACAAACCAACAGCGACAACTCTGCCATACCTGCCGGTGATCAGTTGGTCACCTTCGGCATTCAAG
>CAMFLN010000579.1 GCA_945957305.1 uncultured Planctomycetaceae bacterium
GCCGCACACTCCGTACCAGTGGAATGGGATGCAGTCACGCGAGTACTTCCGCTGGGCACGCGATTACTTGCGTAAGAAGCGGCGTATTCGGGCTGTCGAGATCAAGAGCCATCCGATCGAGGATTCGCTCGTCGAAGGGATGCTCAGCCGCGGCGATCGGCGCGTCGGCGCTGCGATTCGCCTGGCCTGGGAGCGCGGTGCACGGCTCGACAGCTGGGGCGAGATGTTCGATGCTCCGCGGTGGTGGCAGGCATTTGCCGATTGTGGAATCGACGTGCAGACAGTATTGCATCGCACCGAACCGCTCGACGCCCGCTTGCCGTGGGACCACGTGAATGTACGGAAGGGGCGCACGTTTTTGGAAAAGGAACAAACGCGCGCGACGCTGCAGCTGGCCGATCTGGCGGCAGCGGTCGTAAGTGCGAATTAAAAATGCAGTGACGCGTTGAGTTGCTGTATGCGCCTTGCTGAATTGGCGGCGTGCTTGGTATCTGGAAATCTCCGCCCCCCTCCCCTGCCCCGCCTGGCATGTCACGATTTCGCCTGTTAGCAGTTGATATCGACGGCACCTTGGTGAACAGCCGCGATGAACTCACGGCCGCGACGCGCGTGGCGCTGCGTCGCGCTGTGGAGTCTGGCATTCGCGTCGTGTTGGCCACGGGACGTCGCTACGCCCGGGCGCTGCCGTTTGTACAGCCGCTGGAACTTGACGTGCCGGTCGTCACGGCGAGCGGAGCACTGATCAAGGATCCGCTCGATCATCGCACGTTATTTTGCGCGGCGTTCAAACCTGGTGTGCTCGAGGGATTGTTGCCGATCGTCGATCGCGCGGGCTATGAGCCGATCCTGTACGGCGACACCTTCGCCGAAGGTTTTGATATGTACTGTCGCACGACGGAGGTAGCTCAGGCGGAGTTGGCGGAGTTCTACCGAAAAAATCGCGATTGCCAGCGTCTCTGGCCGACGCTTGTCGAGTCGCCGCCGCCCGGCATTTTTTCTGGCTTCGCGATGGGGACACGCGAACAGATGCTGACGTTAGGCGCAGAGCTAGAACGACGCTATCCCGACGACCTGTACATCCACGTGCTACGCAGCCCACGGTATGCTGGCTACATGTGCGAAATAGCACCGGCGGGTGTCACCAAGTGGAGTGGAATCGCGCACCTGGCCCGCGACTGGGGCATCGCCGACGCGGAGATCTGTGCCGTGGGTGACGACGTCAACGATATCCCCATGATTCGTGCCGCAGGATTGGGGGTGGCGATGGGCAACGCGCAAGAAGAAGTGAAGCAAGCAGCCGATCGCATCGCCCCCTGCCACGACGACGACGGTTTGACGCACGTCGTCGACTGGTTGTTGCAGTAGCGTGAGGCCGAGCCGGAATGTCGCAAAGAAAGACTTTAATCACGAAAGCACGAAATCACGAAACAGGCGGTAATCAAGCAAAACAATTGGACTTTACGCTGTATGACACTCGCTTCGCCAGTGTGAGACGCAGAAAATGGGTTGCTCCCACGCCAGAGATGCAGAGGCACGTCCGCTCGCTCTGGCTGAATTGACCAGTTGGCTGTAGCGAGAGCATAATAAAATCTTGTCGTGGTTCTGGTCTCACTTAGGCTCCCCTCCCCTGCCCCGTGAAGCTTTTTCGTGATCTGAAGACATTGCCGGCTGGAATGCGATCGGGCGCGATCGCGATTGGCAATTTCGACGGCGTCCACTGGGGGCATGCGCGGATCGTCGAGCGATTGCTGGCCAAAGCGCGCGCCGTCGAGGGGCCCGCGGTGGTTTTCACGTTTGACCCGCACCCTGTCCGTTTGCTGCGACCGGCCGAGGCGCCTCCACCGTTGACATGGACCGATCGCAAGGCGGAGCTTTTGGCCGCCTTGGGGGTAGATGCTGTCGTGGCCTATCCGACCGATGAGGCGCTCCTGCAGCTCGATGCACAAGAGTTCTTCGACCGCATCGTGCGCGGGGAACTTGACGCGCGGGCGATGGTCGAAGGGCCGAATTTCTATTTCGGTCGCGGCCGTGGCGGTACGATCGAAGTTCTGCACCGGCTGGCGGCGGCCGCCGGGATCCAGTTGGAAATCGTCGACCCGCTGGTGATCGATGGTGAAATCGTTTCCAGCTCGCGCGTCAGGCAGCTGCTCGTCGCCGGGAAAGTTGGCGAAGCTCGGCAGTTGTTGACGCGTCCGTACCGGCTGCGAGGCATGGTGACCCACGGCGCAGCGCGGGGCGGCCGGATTGGTTTCCCGACCGCGAATCTCGCGGCGATTGATACTCTGCTCCCGGGACTCGGCGTCTATGCGGGGCGGGCCTGGCACAAAGGGCGTTCATGGCCGGCGGCAATCAACGTGGGACCGAATCCGACTTTTGGCGAGCAGGCACTGAAGCTGGAAGTTCACCTCATCGACTTTGCGGGAGCCTTGTACGGCGAACCGCTAGAGGTTGACTTCCTGGCCCGCCTGAGGGACATTCAGCCATTCGCCGGCGTCGAGGCTCTGAAGGAGCAGCTGCGCCGCGACGTCGCGGCCGCCAAAAAGGTCGCCGACGACGCCCGAGATTGATGCGGGCCTGGCGCCAGGGGGGGCGGGTCGGACAAGTGTTGCGCTGTGACCGCGCTATTGAATTGGTTTGAGTTCATTTTCCCAGGGTGAAGTTCGTCCTATGTCGATCGACTGGCGCCGATTCGTTGAGCAGATCCAGGCGCACCGGCGATTCGTGCTGATGAGTCACGTGCGGCCTGACCTGGATGCCTTGGGGAGTGAATTGGGCATGGCCCAAGTGCTCGAGGCAATCGGCAAGGAAGCACGGATTGTCAATGCGCAAGAGACGCCAGCCAATTTGCGCTTTATCGATCCGACCGTGCGAATCCAAGTCTTGGGACAGCACGTTAAGATCGCGGAGCTGCTGGAATATGATTGCCTGATGGTGCTCGACACCAGCGCCTGGGCGCAGTTGGGGGCGATGGGAGACGTCATTCGCGCGAGTCAGGCGAAGAAGATCGTCCTGGATCACCACATCAGCAGCGACGACCTGGGCGCCGAGGTGTTCCGCAATACCTCGGCCGAGGCCACGGGACGCCTGGTGCTCGAGGCGGCGCGCGAGTTGAACGTTGCGCTGACGCCGCATATCGCGACACCTTTGTTTGCCGCCATTGCGACGGACACCGGCTGGTTTCGCTTTGCTTCGACCACGGGCGAGACGTATCGCTTTGGGGGCCAACTGGTCGACGCGGGGGCGAGGCCGGACGCGATTTACAACGCGATCTATGAACAAGACACACTGGCCCGCGTGCAATTGCGCGGCCGCATTCTGGCCCGCACGCAATCCGAACTCGACGGACGCTTGGTGTATACATCAGTCACGCGCGAGGATTTCGCCGCGACCGGTGCGGCGGCTGCCGACACCGAAGACGTGGTGAACATGACCCTGGTGATCAGCGGCACACATGTTGCTGTCATCTTTGTCGAACAGCCTGACGGGCGCGTCAAGGTAAGTTTCCGCAGCCGCAGCGGATTGGATTGCAGTCGCCTGGCCGAAACGTTCGGCGGTGGTGGGCATAAGGCCGCGGCCGGCGCTTTGATTGCCGGTCCGTTGGCCGCGGCATCCGCGCGCGTGCTTGACGCCGTGCGC
>CAMFLN010000580.1 GCA_945957305.1 uncultured Planctomycetaceae bacterium
CCAGCAGCACCAGCCGTTGCTCCTGCATCTCGATCAGTTCCAGCGGAAAGGTATCGCGCGATGCGACTAGAAACGCCGGCGTCATGACCATCGGGGCCATAATACTGTGGCGCCCGAAGCGTCGTCCCTCGCCCGACAGCCGCCGCAAGATGTCCAAGCCCAATCCGTCGAGCACCAGCACGCTATGGATGGTATGGATTTGGCGATCGAACGATTTTCCGGCGATCGGGCCGTAGAGCGTTAACCCCAGCACGTGGTCGCCACCGAGTTGGACGACCCGCGTGGCGAATTGATGCACCGGTTCGCGCAGATCGTCGGGGATGCGTTCCAGTCCGGTGAATTGCATGATCGCGCCCAGGGGGATTAGCCGCCGCCGTAATGCTAGCGTCACGGCACGCCGCTGATTTTCTGTTAAGAACCGGTTTCTCGCAAGGAGAGCCGCGGCACGGCACGCAGCGTGTAGTAGGCCTCGGCGGGAAAAAACACCTGGCCGCCGTTCCCCAGATTCTTGACATGGATTTCGTAAACGTGCCCAGGGCGCATGCGCGCAAGCGTCAACCGTGCGATGCGCCCCTCCGCGTCGAGGGTTACGTCGCGAATCGTTTCTTTTTGCCGATCGACGTCCGGTCCGCCGTAGTCCGACGTCGCAACGCGGCGGAACGACTCGATCGAATAGTTCGCCGGATTGGTTCCAGCTCCGCGTGGCAGCGGCTGCGCGAACTCGATCTCAAAACCGTCGGCCGCGGCTCGTACCTCGGCAATCCCCGCGGGCAGGCGACCGTTGTATTTCAACTGCACGATCGAGCCCGTGTTCTGTCCCGCGCCCCAGCCGCTGTCGCGCATACTGCCGATGTAGAGCGCGCCGTCTGGCCCTACCTGGCAGGTGACGGGACCCTCGAGCGCCTCTTCACCTTCGGCGGGCTCAACGCTCATCGGATAGACGGCCCCCTGAAATTGATCTCCGACGTGTTCGAGGCTCATCCGCACCAGTCGGCGCGTGTCATACTCGCACCCCACAAGATGCCCTGTCCAGGGACCGAACTGCGTTGCAGCTTCCGGTTTCTCGGACGAACTGGGCGTGGTGAGAAAGCAAATTCCGTTCACGCTGCGCGTCCAAGGGTGCGGAATTTCGATGGCGGGATCGCGACGTGGCGGCGCGGTGGCGTCTTTCGCTTCGAACTTATTCAGAAACCCATAGTGCGCGCCAGCGACCAACTGATTGAGTTCATTGAAGGGGTTGTAGTTGCCTTGGTTGTCAGTGGCAAAGAGTTCACCCCCGCGCGTCCGCGCGAGTCCCATCGGAAAGCGTAAGCCGGAGCAAAACGGCTCGAGCGTATAGCAGCGTGGATTGTCGGCCGTCGGCTCGCGCGGCGTCAGGCGCAGCGCCCAGCCGCGCAACCGCGCTGCCGCCTCGTCCCGCGCATTCTGCCGGCAAGGGAGCGCGATGAAATACCCGTCGGCGCCATCGGGCACAGGGCCCACGGCCCAATCATGATAGTCATCCGTGTGCCCCCAGCCGTCGGCCACGATCTCGGTGCGTTGTGCCTGGCCGAGCGTGTTAAAGTCCGAGAGCCGCAACAGGCCATTTTTGTTAATGACGTCGATGACATCGTCGTGCGCGTGCAAGCCGTAAGGAGCCGCAAGATCGTCGGATATGGCGCGTAGCGTTTCCGGCAGCTTGTCGCCGTCGCTGTCGACGGCGGCGAAAACCTGCCCTTTTAGCGAGGTGAACAGCAGCGTTCCGTCAGATTGCCAAGAGAAGCCGGTCGGCATTTCGGTCGTTGGCAGTGGCAGCCGCACCGCGTCGAAACCGGGAATCGAATGCAACTTGGCCGCCGGACGCGGCGCCGGCGCCACCGCCGGAGCCGGGAAGCGGTCCGCCTCGACCGCGCTACGGTATTCCACTTCGCAGACGACTGATTGATCCGCCACAGCGATCAGCTTTACCGCCAGGCCGTGGTGATCGCCCACCAGTTGGGCGTTGGCCGGTGTGACGACATTGACGGCTACGGGTTGTGCGGTTCGCGCCGCGGTGCTGGAGGATGTTTCCTCGCTCGGACCAAATGGATTTTCCGGTAGCAGACGCCAGTAAACCGTTGGCCCCTGCGGAACATCGTGAATCTCGATGCGGCGGCGGATGCCGGATTTTCCCGTCGCGTCGGCCGGCAGCGCGGTGATTGATTGCGTGACGCGCAACACGACAGCGGCCGCATCGGCGTCGCTCGGGAATGAGAGGCGCGTGTCGAAAGCGATTCCCTGCGGCACGTGCCACCACGAATCGAGCTGCGCGGCGCACTGCCCAATCACGAGCGGCCCGATGCGATTTCCTTCTCGGTCGAGGGTGAGTTCGCTGGTCCCACCTTTTTTTGCCATCGCCAGCAGTTGCGTGCCGCCAGGCTCCCAGAACCAGCGCTTGCCCGCTGTGCTTTCGCGTGCCACGTCACCCAGCCACCAGCCAGTGAACCGATTCTGTTCCAGGTCGAACAGCACGTTGTGCCGATTCGCCAGGCCGATGACCAGCGGGCGAATCATCGTCCGACCTTCCACGCGCAGCACATCGGTGAGCAGCGCCGCGCTCTCAGGTTCCTCCGGCAGATTGCGCCGGCGCACGATGCGGACGGCCCCGCCGGCTGGGGGCGTGAAACCAGGGCGATTCAGCACATCCCAGACGGCGTTAAGCTGCTCGTCGAGTCGATCGTCGAGCACACCGCCGACCGGAATTTCAATGGCCGGCATTTCCATGCGGGGAACGATCCGCGCGGGATTGTGTACCCAGCGATCAAACCACGAACGGCGAATGCGCTGGCCAACGAGCGACAGGTCGGTGCCGCGGGCCGCGAGGTTGTCCTGCTTGGGCGACCATTTGCCGATTGCATGGCAACTGGCGCAACCAAAGCCATCGGAGGTGACCAGCCGACTTCCTGCCGCGTGTAGCGCGTCGGCGGCAAACTTACTTGAGAGGCCCCCGTCGCCCCGCTTGCCGTCTGCACGTGGGGGAATGCGATCGGCCGCGATCAACCAGTCGGCGAGCGCTTCGGCTTCGCCCGGCGCGAATTGAAACCGCGGCATGCGAATCGCCAGCCACGGGCGGCGCGGCTCGGCCGCGGTCCCCATCGCTTCGAGCAACGCTGTACGCTCCAGTTTGTCACCGACGTCGGTCAGGGCCGGCGGAGCGAGTGCGGCCAACGCTCCGGCCAATTCTGGATTGCTCGCGGCGACCGCCGCTGACTGAGCAGCAATACCCAGCGACAGTCCACGGCTGTGGCAGCCCAGGCAGTTGAGGTCGGCGAACAGGCGCGCTCCGTCACGCGCGATGTCGTGATCGTTTAGCGTTATCTTCGCTTGTTTGCCATGCGAGCTGCTGGAAAGTCCTGCGAGATAAGCAATCACCGCGGCGCGCTGCTCGGGACGCAGGCGATAACCGGGGCGGGCATGTTCGGGATCTGGCTCTCCTAAACAGTTGTCGCTGTCGGCCAGCTTGGCTGGCCGCAGCGTGATGGCGAAGTTCGCGGGGTGCGATTCGCTCGCGGGCAGTTCGTGGCAAACACCGCAGTGATGCGTGGCCACGAGCTTGCGCCCTTGCTCGGGCGAGCCGCCAAAATCAGCCTTGTCCGGCTGCGTGG
>CAMFLN010000581.1 GCA_945957305.1 uncultured Planctomycetaceae bacterium
GTCAAACAGGGTGTCGCGCATGCTCAGCCGCCGCAGTCGATTCTCGAAGACATGGTGACTGTGCGGCTACACCTCGACCCATGCACAGCCGACCAGGGGGCGTTGCGCGTCATTCCTGGTTCGCACCGTTACGGACGACTCTCGCCGGCGCAGATGGAAAAAGTCGTTCGGGAAAATGAGCCCGTTGTCTGCGGTGTGGCGGCTGGCGATGCCGTGCTGATGAAGCCCCTATTGCTGCACGCGTCATCCAAGGCCGCGTGTCCGGCGCATCGACGCGTGCTGCATTTCGAATTTGCAAGTGTTCAGCTGCCCGCCCCCTTGCAATGGATCGACGAGGAACTCACGCTGGATCGTAAGTAGACGAGCCTATTTACCCAGAGGGTACGCCGTTGAACGCCGGCGAATCTCCCCGCATCATCACGCTGCTCACCGATTTTGGCACCGGCAGCCCTTACGTCGCCCAAATGAAGGGCGTGATCCTCTCACTCAATCCTCACGTGGTACTGCTCGACGTCACACACGCGGTCCCCCCGCAGAATATTCAGGCCGGCGCCTGGACGCTGCTCGAAGTAGCCGACAGTTTTCCCGCCGGGTCGATCCACGTGGCGGTCGTCGATCCCGGCGTCGGCAGCGTACGCGAAATCGTCTATGCCGAGATCGCAGGGCGACATTATGTCGCCCCCGACAATGGGTTGCTCGGTCGCTTGGCGGCCCGCACGGCACCCTCTAGAATACGGGCCATTACCGAGCGCCGCTTCTGGCGTGAAAGTGTATCCGCCACTTTTCACGGCCGCGATATCATGGCGCCGGTGGCCGCACGGCTGAGCCTCGGCCTGGATGCCAATGAACTAGGGCCACCGCGACGAGCGCTCGTGGAACTCCCGGAACCGGAGGTGCGGATTTTGCCCAATAAGATCGCAGGACAAGTACGGTCGATCGATTCGTTCGGCAACCTGGTGACCGATATTACCAGCGCTATGCTGGCCGGCGCCCCCACCGACGAACGAGTGCAGATCCATTGCGACGAACACGAGACCCAGGGCATCTTTCGCACCTATAGCGACCAGCCCGAGATGACCCTGATGGCGCTGATCGGTTCGGGGGGATTTCTCGAGCTGGCCATCGTCGGCGACAGCGCCGCGGCCATGCTGGGCGTTCGCGTCGGCACGCCGGTGACGATCAAATGGTAGTTCCGCCCGCGCACGACGCCGTTGAACGCCGCACCGGCGACCACCGGGCAGCGGATGCGGATCTCGAGCGCTGGGATCGCGAGCACGTCTGGCACGCCTTCACCCAAATGGCCGATTACGAGCCCTTGCTCATCGAGCGGGCGCACGGCTGCACACTGGTCGATCACCAGGGGCGCGAATATCTCGACGGCGTAGCCAGCCTGTGGTGCAACATTCATGGCCACGCGCATCCGCACATCGATGCCGCGATTTGCGAGCAATTGTCCAAGGTTGCTCACACCACGCTGCTGGGGGCGTCGAACTCGACGACGGTGCGTCTCGCCCGTCGCCTGGTCGAGCTAGCCCCCGCAGGCTTGAACCATGTCTTTTTCTCCAGCGATGGTTCGTCGGCGGTCGAAGTCGCGCTGAAGATGGCGTTTCAATACTGGCAGCAGCGCGCCGACCCGCGCCCGCAGAAGACGCACTTCGTCGCACTGGCCGACGCCTACCACGGCGACACGCTGGGGAGCGTCAGCGTGGGGGGCGTGGCGCGGTTTCATGCGATGTTCCGCCCGCTGTTGTTCGATTGCTGGCGAGTGCCGGCGCCGATTACTTATCGCGCGCCCGCCGAGGTGCCGCGCGATCGGGCGGCTGAATATTACCTGGCGCCGGTCGAGCGGCTGCTGGCCGAGCGCCACTCCGAAATCGCGGCGCTGGTGGTCGAGCCGCTCATGCAAGCGGCCGCGGGAATGATCGTCCACCCGCAGGGCTACTTGCGCGGCCTGCGCGAAATCACGCGCCGCTACGACGTGTTGCTCATCGCTGACGAAGTGGCGGTGGGCTTTGGCCGCACGGGCAAGTTGTTTGCCTGTGAGCACGAAGCGGTCTCGCCTGATTTTCTCTGCCTGGGCAAAGGACTGACCGGCGGTTACCTGCCCATGGCGGCGACGCTGGCCACCGACGAAGTGTGGAACGCGTTCCTCGGACCAGCATCAGCGGGCCGGCAGCTGTTTCATGGGCATTCCTACAGCGGCAACCCCTTGGCCGCGGCCGCGGCCCTGGCGTCGCTCGAAGTGTTCGACCGCGAGCAGGTTCTGCACCACTTGCCGGCCAAGATCGAAAGACTTCGGCAGCACCTGGCGCGTATCGCTGGGCATGAACACGTCGGCGACGTGCGGCAATGCGGGCTGATTGGCGCGATCGAACTGGTCCGTGAGCGCGCGACGGCAACTCCCTTTGACTGGAACGAACAGCGCGGGCGGGCGGCGTGCCGTTACGCGCGCGAGCGCGGTGTGCTGTTGCGCCCGCTCGGCGACATCCTGGTCATCATGCCGCCACTAGCGGTGACGATCGATGAGCTCGATCAGATCGTTTCGGCGGCCGAGTACGGGATCGAGCGCGCTACGGCGGATGGTTAGTGCAAACGGGCGCCTGCGGCGCTACGGCTAAACGAGCGAACGGCGACCGACGACCGTTTACGAATTACTGACTACCGGCTACTGGCTACCGACTACTGACTACTGCACAACGCATTCGGCGTCTTCTGCGATGCCATCGGGGCCGGCGGGGGCGTAACGCCCTGGTCGATCTTCGGCGTAGTACTGATCAAGCACGAGCGGCCATTCGTCCGAGCGTGTCACCGCGATAAATGCATCGCGCACGGCCAGCGGCTCGGGATGCAGCTGCGCGTATTTAATACCGAACTTGCGCATCTGCCGTCCGCAAGCGTTCGGGCCGTAGATCTGCTCGGCGATCTGATAATGTTCGCGGATCACCTCGCGCTGTTCGTATACCGTGGGAGGGGGCGGCAACGGTTGACCCGCGGCCAACGCGCGCACCTGGGCAAAAATCCAGGGGTTGCCGATCGCGCCACGCGCCACCGTGACTCCGTCGACCCCGGTTTCGCGGATCATCGCCAGGCAATCGTGCGGAGTGAACAGATCGCCACTTCCCAACACCGTGCGCTTGCCCGCGTGCTGCTTGACTTCACGCAGAAACTGCCAGCGGCTGGGTCCCACATAACGCTGTTCGACCGTGCGGCCGTGCACCGTGACGGCCGCCACCCCGCGGGCGAAAGCGCCGTCGAAAATTTCGAAGAATTTGTCTCGGCTTTCGGCGCTGTCGTCGATACCACGACGCATTTTCACCGTGACTGGTTTGTCGGGTGGCACATGCTCGCGCACGCGCGACACGATTTCGAGCGCCGTCTCGGGCTGGCTGAGCAGAAAACCGCCGCGACACCGCCCCAACACCTTCTTCACCGGGCAGCCGAAGTTGATATCGATCACGTCATACCCCGCGTGGGCCAGATGCGCGGCCGCCGGGCCGAATTCCTCGGGATCGCTCCCCATCAATTGCCCGCCCACCGGATGGTCATCCTCGGCGACGCGCATGAAGTGCAAGCGCTCCTTGCGGCGCGTTTGCAGCACAATGCGATCGAGCACCACTTCGCAC
>CAMFLN010000582.1 GCA_945957305.1 uncultured Planctomycetaceae bacterium
CAATCCGCGCTTTGTTTTCCTCTGGCCGAACAGCAAAACGGCCGTGATGGGTCCGCAGCAGTTGGCCGGCGTGATGTCTCTGGTGGGGCGGGCGGCCGCGGCCGAAGCGGGGCGCCCCTTCGACGAAGAAGCCGACAAGATGCAGCGTGCCTTCGTCGAGCATCAAATCGAAAGCGAATCGTTGGCGGTCTATACAACGGCGCGCATCTACGATGATGGCATCATTGATCCACGCGACACACGAACGGTCTTAGGCATGGCGCTCTCGGCCTGTCACACGAATTTCGTGCAAGGTGCGAAGCAGCTGGGCGTTTTCCGCATGTAATGATGAAGAAAATTCTGATTGCCAACCGAGGCGAAATCGCCCGCCGAGTTATGCGCACCTGCCGCGAGATGGGAATCGCGACGGTCGCCGTCTGTTCTGAACCAGACCGCGATGCGCTGTTCGCGCGCGAGGCCGATGAAACCGTGCCGCTCACAGGTTCGTCGAGCGCCGAAACCTATCTTAATGTCGCAGCATTGCTGGATGCCGCTCGTCGCACCGGCGCTGACGGCGTGCACCCGGGTTACGGCTTTTTATCGGAAAACGCCGACTTCGCCCGTCGCGTGGGCCAGGCAGGAATCACCTTCATCGGCCCCACGCCCGAGGCGATCGCGGCGATGGGCTCGAAGATCGAGGCCAAGCGGCGGATGCAGGATTCCGGCGTTGCGGTGCTGCCCAGCATTACCGTGGCCGGACAATCTGCGGCGGACCTCGTGCGCGAGGCGGCCTCCTTGGGACCGTCGATCCTGGTGAAAGCTTCGGCCGGTGGCGGTGGGCGTGGCATGCGCATCGTGCGTTCGTCGGGCGAGTTGGCCGACGCTGTCGCGGCCGCGAAGCGTGAAGCCTTGAGCGCTTTCGGCGATGAAACGGTGTTTCTCGAGCCGTACGTCGAGTCTCCACGCCACATCGAAGTGCAGATCTTCGGCGATACGCATGGTAACATCGTTCACTTGCTCGAACGCGAGTGCTCAATCCAGCGGCGACATCAAAAGATCGTCGAAGAGGCACCCTCGGTGGCCCTCGACGAACACTTGCGCGCCGCGATTTGCAGTGCCGCCGTTCGCGCCGGCCAAGCCATCGATTACGTCGGCGCGGGCACCGTCGAATTTCTCCTCGGCGCGGACCGCAAGTTCTATTTCCTGGAAGTCAATACGCGTTTGCAAGTCGAACATCCCGTGACCGAGGCCATCCTCGGGCTCGATTTGGTCCGCCTGCAAATCCTGGTCGCCGAAGGGCAAGCATTGCCCCCCGAAGTGTGGCAGGCCAAATCGCGCGGACATGCCATCGAAGTCCGTCTCTACGCTGAGGATCCAGCCCAGAGCTTTGCTCCCTCGACCGGCAAGCTCGAACGTTTTCAGGTTCCCGCACGACCCGGACTGCGCATTGAATCCGGCGTCACCGACGGCTCGACAGTCAGTCCTTATTACGACCCGATGCTGGCGAAGCTGATCGTGCATGCGCCCACGCGTGTCGAAGCCGCGCGACGACTCGCCGCGGCACTGGCCGCATCACAGATTCATGGTCTGCAGACCAATCGCGAGCTGCTGGTGCGCATCTTGCGTCATCCGCAATTCCTATCCGGGGAAACGGACACGCACTTCCTGGAACGGCATGCCCCCAGCGAATTGGCGGCCCCGCTCTGTGACGCTGCGGGTGAAAAACTGCATGCCACCGCCGCGGCGCTGGCTTCAGCGGCCGCCCGAGGCGCCCAGGCTCGCGTCCTGCCGACCATACCGGCCGGCTGGCGCAACAATCCCTCGCAGCCTGAACTGGTGAAGTTCCGCTCGGCGCGCGGCGAAACCGCTGTCGCCTACCGCTGGTCGCGCGGCGAACTCGCACTATCGATCGACGAACAAGAGCTGTCCGCGGTACGCGTCGACGAATGTTCTGCCGACCGTGTAACGATGGAAACCGATGGGATTCTGCGCACCTACACGGTGCACCAGGTCGGGGACCATTATTTTGTCGATAGTCCGCTCGGCGCTTCGACGCTCATCGAGTTGCCCCGTTTCCCGAGCGCCGAGGAAGAAGTGCAGGCCGGCTCGCTCATGGCGCCGCTGCCGGGCGTGGTCGACGATGTGAAAGTCGCGGTCGGCGACCAGGTCGCAGTTGGGGACGTGCTGCTGGTGATCGAGTCGATGAAGATGCTGTATCCGGTCACTGCCCCGCAGGCGGGTCGCGTCGCGGAAATTCGGGTGCAAAAAAAGAGCCATGTCGAGGCTCGCACGGTCTTGGCCGTGATCGACGAGCACTCGTAAACCGACCAACGATATTCGCAATTCTGCCACGCTCAGTTCCGGCTACAATAATGGGCCTCCGTTGACGTTGATGTCGGCCAGTGCCTCGCATTTACCCTCCAGGTGACCTTAATGTCTGCCTCGAAAGAACCGTTGCGGATCGCCAATTGCTCGGGCTTTTACGGTGATCGTTTAGCGGCCGCGCGCGAAATGATCGAAGGGGGACCGATCGACTACCTCACCGGCGACTACCTGGCCGAGTTGACGATGTTGATCCTCTTCAAGTCACGCCAGAAGGACGCGAGCAAAGGTTACGCCACCACCTTCTTGCGGCAAATGGAAGACGTCCTCGGTATGGCGATGGAACGTGGCGTCCGTATCGTCACAGACGCGGGCGGGCTCAATCCGGCAGGTTTGGCCGCCGAATTGCAGGCCCTGGCCGACAAGCTGGGGGTCAAAACGTCAATCGCGCATTTGGAAGGGGACAACCTGCTGCCCAAGCTGCCGGCCCTGCGCGCCGCGGGAGAAGAGTTCCGGCACCTCGACACAGGGCGTCCCTTGGCCGATCTGAAATCGCCGCCGCTGACGGCCAATGCCTATTTGGGCGCGTGGGGAATCGTCGCAGCGCTGCAGGCAGGCGCTAACATCGTGGTCTGCCCGCGCGTCACGGATGCGGCGGTTGTCGTCGGTCCGGCGGCGTTTCATTTTGGCTGGTCGCGCACCGATTGGGATCGTCTGGCCGGCGCCGTCGTCGCCGGTCACGTGCTCGAATGCGGGGCGCAAGCAACGGGAGGCAATTACGCATTCTTCAAGGAAGTTCCCGGACTCGAGCACCCAGGCTTTCCGCTGGCCGAAATGCATGCCGATGGATCGAGCGTTATCACTAAACATCCGGGCACCGGCGGCCTGGTCTCGGTCGGCACGGTGACGGCCCAACTGCTGTATGAAATCGACGGCCATCGCTATCTCAACCCCGACGTTGTGACACGCTTCGACACGATTCGCTTGTCCCAAGAGGGCCCCGACCGGGTGTTGATCTCGGGCGTGCGTGGTGAACCGGCCCCGGACAAAGTCAAAGTGTGCATCAATTATCTGGGCGGTTTTCGCAATGCCATGACTTTCATGCTGACGGGCCTGGACATCGAGGCCAAGGCCGCACTCGCGCAGCGAACTCTCATTCAAGAACTCGGCGGCAAAGATCGCTTCGAGGCCCTCGATTTTGATCTGATTCGCAGCGACAAGCCTGATGCCGCGACCAACGCCGAGGCCAGCGCACAACTGCGTGTGACGGCCAAGGGTTCTGATCCCGCACGCGTCGGCCGCGCGTTTTCCAACGCCGTGGT
>CAMFLN010000583.1 GCA_945957305.1 uncultured Planctomycetaceae bacterium
GCAGATAACGCAGGGCCGCGGCAACTTGTTTTCCCTGACCTGCGTGGGTCATATCGGCAAATGTAAGTGTGGAAAGCCGGCCGTCGTCCCGCGAGAGGGAAACCGCGGGTGATTGTGCGAGCTATTTCGTGCTGCAATCAGCAACGAGGACCGCTCGTCAACGATAGCAGCAGTGATTGGGCTTGTGTGATATTGTCGACAACGCCCGCGGCTTGCTCACGGCGCGTCGTTCAAATACTCGAGTTCCGTAGCGTGCGCGCGGATGAATTCGGCCATTTTTGTCAGCCGCAAGTGTTCGGCGCGACCAAACCGCTTCTCAAGCTCACAGCGCGCCGATTTGTTGGCTTCTTCAAACATTTGGCGCCTTTTCTCGGCGTCGCGCGGAACGACGCCGCGAGGAAAGAGTGCAAATGCCTCCCGAAAGAGATCGTATTCGCAATCCAGCCCGAGGGCTTTGTAGGCTTGCGCCGTCGTCTCAAATTCAGGATCACCCGAGATCTCTTCCTCGAAGAGACGCTCGAAGCCGCCCCATCCGATGAGATCCTGTGAAAACCAAACGAGCCTGATCCATGTCTCCGGTATAGGCATGGCCACGTCAATTGCGGATTCGTAGCGGCGTCCGATCTTTTCATAGGTACCGTCGACGAGATCATAGTCATCGGCTTCGGACAATAGTTTTACGAAGGGAGTGCGGCTATCAAACCGGGGGTGACCTGGCTCGTGGAGAGGAACAACAGGACTAGCGCTGGACCGGTCGCGCTCCTCATCGATCACTTCGCAGCGTGGGAGCGCGTTGCGAAGATTCTGCAGCCCGGTCTCCGAAAGCACTGATTGATGGAAACGCAAGATTTCTAACGATGCGCACTGAGCAAGGTCTTGAACTACCTCGTCGGTGACCTTGGGAGCATTGAGACGGAGGTCGTGCAACTCAGGGAAATGGGCAACAACGCTTACACCAACGGAGGTCACCATTGGTGCACAAATCGTCAAAACACTCAGCCGCCGGAGTGCCTTTATCTGTTGAAATCCAACATCGGAAAACGCCCCGTCAAGACACAGTCTCTCCAGATGCTTGAGCTTGGCAATAGCTGCCAAGGCTGCATCCGTGAGATTCTCACCGGGATGCAAATGTTGCAGGCTGGTTAATCGAGACAGATTGTCAACGAAGCTTCCGGAAATTGACTCGTTGTGCGTCACCGAAAGCCTTTGCAGCTTGCTCAGAGCCGCCAATGGCGCCATGTCGCCATCGGTAAATCGCCCCCCGTCGATGGATAACTCGACAAGATTGAGGAGCGTTGCCAGATGCGTAAACGCACGACCGTCGAGTTGTTCGGTCTCCAAATACAACTCTTGCAGTCGCGACATGCCAGACAGGAAAGCCAATGAATCGCCTGTAATATATGGACTTGCTAGATTGAGCTTCTTGAGCTTGGTTAACGGTTCTAAGCAAGCAAGACCTGCATCGGTCAGAGTCGGCGAGCGGATCTGCAAGTCGCGGAGATCAACGAGACAACCGATGTGTGCGGCAACCTCATCGCCCAGTGATTCAAAGTGCACAGCCACGCGTGCGACACGCTCTTTTGCATCGAACTCGTAAAACCCGTTGACGGTGCGCAAAAATCGCAATGCGTCAGCAACCTTACTAGGCTCGGCGGCGTTGCCCATGCTTCTTCGCGCTATTGGGTAGGAGTATTAAGAGATTATTCGATAAGCTCCCCAGTGTCAGCATTAATCCAATGGCCATTTCGCCACAAACGGCGGTGTCTGGTCGGATCGTTAAGTGCCGGAACGATGACGTTCACGATTCCATCGACGGTATCCAGGACTTTCGGGAACACTATTTTCTCGAGCAATTCTGCGGCGATTGCGTCGCGCGCGACTTCGTTCGCGGCACCCCAGGCTCCTGAACCGGTATGGCCTTGACCTGCCCAACCGCGTTGGGCAGCCATCGCGGCACTCAAAAACATGAGCCCTGGGATCACCCTCTTCGCAGTACCCATTAATCCCTTTATGCCGCCTTCAGCAATTTTCTTTGCCACTATTGCCGCACGCCGCGAGAGACCCTTCGCATTACCATTTACAAATGCCTGGGCAATCTTTTTTAGCTCCGGGCCAGTAAGCCGTGGATCATATTCGTGTGCGTTCGCGGCCACGACCGTGCTGAGAGTGAAACCCTCCCTCCATTTAAAAGCGATCTTGAACAATTCTTTATGCTTTGCAAGGAATGCCGGATCGCCACATTTACCAGTCGCAATCCAAGTTAGAAACTTCATTGCTGCATCCTTGTTGAGCCTTCCGCCGTTTTCTTTAATCCAACTCTCCAAAAGCTTATAGATCGCTTCGCTGTACTCTTTATGCTTGACGCCATTCCAAGTATCGTTCGCATGATAATATAAATCCGGTGCCTCTGTGCCCATTTCGAATATCGCCACTACGCCCTCTTCCATTAGATGCGATAAATCACTAAATACCTTTCTTGGCACCCAGTGATGGCCTTTTGTTCTGGCTACAATCAAATAGGCATCGCGACGATGCGATGGAGCAAACTCCGCGGTCTTAGCTTCCGGTCGCCGCGTCATTTCGTGCTTAGCGGAGTTATTAGAAGTCGGCGGTTGGCGAGCAATTCCGGAGGACTCGCCTTTCACTGTTCCATGTTGGACCGCATTCTCTGGTCTTTCGCTGGGCCACGGCGATGGGGGCGAAGGAAAGCCCCTCTGGTTGTCTGAAACCGCTCCATTTGTCGTCGGTGCCCACCAGCCGGCGTTGGGTGGACCGCCGCGACGCGGGTGCTTTGCCGGATTCCAGTTAGCTTCATGAATATTCGGAGTGGGCTGTCCAGTAATAGCGTTCACGAACTCTTGAGCCGCTTCGCTGAGTTCGCGTCTCGGATAATCTGGGCCAGTTATGGAATCGACGAATTGTCGTAGCTCGCGTTCGTGCTGCTGACGGCTAGCTTCCTGCTGTCGATCGCGAAGCCTCTGCTCCCATTCCGTTGAAATCGCGGCAAGAAACTGCAATTGTTCGTACGACACAGAACCGTCGCCCCCAAGCTCATCTCCGCGCATACAATCCTCCCCGTCCGTGATGCGACCACCGCGCAGCGCAAGCGTTGCCTGATGCCCGTTGTGAATGCGTCAGGGCCCAGCGGCGGCGAAAGAAAAAGAGCCACGCCACACTAGCGAGAAGGTCTCGTGATTTCCATGGCCGAATCGGCCACCTGACGGCGCGCAGCGAATGCCGCTGGCTGGGAAATGAGCCGAGATATCGTGCGGCTGGCCGAAAGCTGCGCTACCAGCGCTGGCTCATATGTTCGGCAAAGCCCAGCAGCTTGTCGACTTTGATCGTTTGGTCGTCGACTTTGAGTGTGCCGGAAAACAGGCCGTGCATTTTGTGCAGCTCGCTCGCCGCGACCAGCGCTTCTTGCTTATCGGCCTGATGGTAAGTCGGCTGAAATGTCAGTTCCAAGCGGCCGTCGTCGCTCGTGAACTTCCACGGGCGCATGCGGTCCTCGGGGTCGAAGTCGCATCGCACGTCGCCGAGCTTAGTGAGCTTGCCGTCGACGAGAATCGCGTTGGCCGTGCCGCGGCGGTCGTCACCGTAGCCATGTCCCAGATTAATGG
>CAMFLN010000584.1 GCA_945957305.1 uncultured Planctomycetaceae bacterium
CCTGCACATCGACCGAACGTTCAGTCACGGGGTAATCCTCTCCTTTGACCGCATCGACGATTTGGCTGCGGGTAAAGGCCCAACCGGGTTTGCGAGCGAGGAAATGGAGCAGGCGAAATTCGGTAAAGGTCAAATCAATCGGTTTGCCGGCGAGCAGCACTTCGTGCCAGCCCGGATGAATCACCAGCTCGTGCACGGAAACGGCCGAATCGTCATCGACGGCTTCCTTGCTGCGGCGCCGCAACACGGCTTTCACGCGGGCCACCAGCACGCGCGGACTGAACGGCTTAGTCACATAATCTTCGGCGCCAAGTTCCAGGCCGGTCACGACGTCAGCCTCTTCGCTTTTAGCGGTCAGCATCAAGACGGGGATGTGTTGCGTGCGCGGATCGGCCTTCAATCGCCGGCAGACTTCCAGTCCGTCCACGGTCGGCAGCAGCAGGTCGAGCACGATCAAGTCGGGCACATCGCGCCTGGCCGCGGCCAGGGCCTCTTCACCTGACGCCACGCCCACCACGCGGTAACCCTCTTTGTTCAGGTTGTAGCTGACGAGTTCGAGCAAATCTTGCTCGTCATCGACTACCAGCACACGCTCTCGTGACATAGGCACTCTCGCAGTAGGGCGACCGAACGTTTCGGGGATCATGCGTATCATGGATTTGTTAGGATTCCGTTAGAGGAAGGTTTGTTTCGCATGTTTACCGATCGCCGCGAAAATCGCTTGGCAATGCCAGGCAACTTCATCGAGCCGGCATTGTAGTGCCCGGTCCGTCGCGCGTTCAACCGACCCCATGGGTCAATGATGCGGCCTCGTGGGCGAAAGCAGCTTGTGTCTTTCAACTTCGGTTTAGCGAAATAAAAAAACTCCCCCTCGAACAACCATCTTCGAGGGGGAGCCAAGGGGGAAGCCAAGGTCAGACGGAATCTCACGTCGCTCTAGCGCGACGCACGACGGTTCCGACGAGCGACAAACAGACCGCACACAGCGGCGAGACCCGCCAGCACCACAGTGCCTGGTTCCGGCACGGCGACCGGGGCCAGCGCGACGCCGCGAAAGGCCAGGTTCGTCGGTGCCGCGGCCAGCGTGGTGAACGCGGCAGCAGCACCGGTGTCGGTCACTTGTTGCAGCTTCAACCCGTCGCTGGTGCTGGCGAACAGTGTGACCAAACCGGTCGTGGCATCGAGCTGTCCGGCCAAGCCGCGATAGTTGACTCCTGTTGCCAGTTGGGCATCACGCAAAATGTACGACTGGGTCCAGGAGGAGCCGTTGTAGACCCACTTTTCGATACCGCCCGCCGCCGCGCCGGCAGCGCCGTCGTCAGCGATGTAGGCCACGTTGTAGCCGTTGAT
Organism: uncultured Planctomycetaceae bacterium; assembly: GCA_945957305.1. GTDB lineage: Bacteria > Planctomycetota > Planctomycetia > Pirellulales > JACPPG01 > JACPPG01. The sequence goes on from CAMFLN010000584.1 coordinate 1,351, forward strand.
GCTGCTCTGATTCGACGTGTCGTTGAAGAGCGCGAATTCGTACGGGCTGTGGTTGCTCGAAGTGCCGGTTGTGATGAACGGCGTGGCCGCGCTCGCGCCTGTCGGATCGATCTTGTAGATGCCGACGGTGCTGCCCGAACCGGTCGAGCCAAACAGACTGCCGCCGAGCAGTTCGACGGTGCGCACGTTCGTGGGAGCCGCCGAGAGGATCGCGTTCGATCCGAAGTTTCTCCATCCACCCGTCGTGCCGCTGCCGGTGCCTGCCGAATAGAGCGTACTGCCGGTGTCGTCACCGGTGGCGCCACGGATATTATTCGCAGCGTAGGCCGCGGCCTGAGTTTGCGTCTGCAGCACTGTGGCGCCGCTGACGCTGGTGCCGGTGACTTGCACGTCGCCGAGCGAACGCTTGGCATTCGTCGCCGCGCTGTTTACTGAGCTGCTGTTGTTGGCGGCATCGTAGCCGGCGCTGTAGGCGTAAGCGGTGCCGGAATAGGATTGGCCGAGAGCGGCCTTGTCCGAGACGCCGGGGTTGTTCGACAGGGCGCCTTCAGAAGTGGCCGACGTCGAGTTGACCAGCCGCGTGCCACTGGCGCTGCTGTTGTATGACGTCGAACTGACGGGTGCAGCCTGGTTGGCTGTGTTGCTGCTGTACAGATATACGCTGGTCGTGTAACCGTTGCCGCTGGTGGCCACTGTGCCATCGCCGATCGCGGTTACCACGGGTTGGTACAGCAGGCCGGCGATCGCACTGTTGCCGATGACGGGCAATAACGTTAACGCGATCGCTTGGACAAGAGTCCGAATTTGCATGCGCACTGGCTCGCTCCTCAAAAGAAAGAAAATCAGAAGTAGAGAATTCGAAGACGACGCATCCCGCGGCATCAGGCAATGATGCTGACGCAAGGAATCACAGAATCGCGACAAGACACGAGGCCCAGCGCATCCCTAGCGACGCGGAAGAAGGCTCGAACGAATTAAGAGATTCGTTGATTAGCGTCACCAAGGGCCGAAACAATGCATGCCCGCGAAGACTCGCGCTAATAGGCATGCTGAACACGGTGGGGAGGATAGCGACGCAATATGTCAAGATGATGAGGGCCGGATGAAAACAAAATGAGTTTTCTCGAACCTCGCAAATTGCCGGGAAAGAGCCGTACTAGGCACGAAATTTAGCGGGATCCTCATGCACCGCTCATCGATTCCTAATATTCGCGGGTTAGGATTCGGCCCAACTTGATCGCGCCAGCTGTCCGGGAGAGAGCCAAAAGCCTCGGCGTTCGCGATCCTCGTGCGGCGGCGACTCAGGACGCTGCGCTGTGTTTACTGGCCCCTGGTGACGCTAATCAACGAATCTCTCAATTCGTCTGAGCTTCTCTGCGTTGCCCTGATCGCGCTGTTCGCGCAATCGCGTCCATCTGTGTGCACCTAGCACAAGTAATTCGAACGCCGTCGGTGCACTATCTGATTGACCAGGGGAAGCACCCAACGCCCACCAAGCAGAGCCGATTTTGCGCGGTCGGGCCGTGACGCTCAGTTGCCACAAATGACGACACTCTCGCGAGAAAGTGCCTTGAAAAATTCCTTAGCAACTTCCAGATTCGACAATTTTTCATTGGAGTAAGCAAATGCAGGTTTCGATCCGTCGCACGCTTCTTTCTTTCGCCACCACCGTGGGCGTGGCTATCTTCTCTGTCCTTCCGGCCCATTCGGCCATCATCATTACGGAAGTCGATGCGGGCGGCAGCAGTGCCCCCTATGCCGCCGACTGGTTCGAATTGACCAACACCGGCGCCAGTGCCGTGAACATCACCGGCTGGAAAATGGATGATAATTCCGACGCCGCGGCCAGCGCCGTCGGCCTGCGTGGCATTACCTCGATTGCCGCCGGACAGTCGGTCGTCTTCGTCGAAAGTAATACTTCCGGCTCGAACGACGCAGCGGTCGAAGCGGCGTTTATCCAATTCTGGTTCGGCCTCGGCGGTGCTCCGGCCGGCTTCACGATCGGCGCCTACGGCGGATCGGGGGTCGGTCTTTCGAGCACGGCCGACCATGTGAATATCTTCGACAGCTCGAACGCCCGGGTGACCGGTGTGGCGTTCAACGCTTCGACGACGGGCTTTACGTTCGATAATTCGGCCGGCATTGGCAGCAGCACTTTGCCGCTTCCCACGATTTCGACTCTGAGCGCGATCGGCGTCAACGGCGCCTTCGCTTCAGTGGGTTCGCCGACCGAAGTGGGCTCACCCGGCGTCGCCGTGCCCGAGC
>CAMFLN010000585.1 GCA_945957305.1 uncultured Planctomycetaceae bacterium
GCCCGCACCTGGGGATTCTCTCGATTGAGCGCCGCGGCGCGCGCGAATTCGGGAAGCGTCAGGTCGTCGCTGGCCGGCCGCGCAGCGTCGATCATTTGCCACAGTTCAGAGTCTTGCGACCGTTTGTCATCCATGATTAGGCTCGAGACAAAATAAGGGACATACGGTCGTTCTCAATAATTCAATTTGCCGGGAGGGGAACTCGCTTGTCGTTGTTCCCCCACGCTGGCCACTTCGAGTTCGAAAAGCCGTCCGCGCAATTGCCCTTTGGCCCGCGATAAGCGGCTCATCACCGTACCCAGCGGAATATCCAGCCGCTCGGCAATCTCTCGGTACGAACATTCCTCGAAATAGAACATCAGCACCACAATCTTGAACTCATCCGGCATTTGATCGAGGGCCGCTTGCAACCGTTCGCGATCGAAAGGGGGCTCAAGCGGCGCGTCGGCCGGGATCTCGTACACGTTCATCTCGATATTCGACGCCAGCGCCGGTACACGTCGACGGCGCGACTTTAAATAACAATTGCGCAAAATCGCAAACAGCCAGGCACGCGCCGCATCGGACGAGCGAAGCTGGGACAGCTTCATTTGCGCGTTCAGGAACGTCTGTTGTGTCAGGTCTTCGGCGTCGGCCGTTGTGCCGGTCAAGCGGTACGCGTACCGGTAAACCTCGGCATGGTGATCGACAACCAGCCTCGCAATTGGCGACACGCCCGGGTTATCCGCCATGAATCACCCCTACTTCTGACCCCGCGCGGGGCTGAATTATTCCCGCCTTCTCTTGGGGCAGTGCGAAAACTTGGCTTTCCACCTGACGAGGCTGCCGGCGTGCGCCCCCCTCCGACGAAGAATCGTCTCGGGTCGCCGGCACCATAGAAGGGTCGAAGTGGCACAGAAAATACCACTGACATTTTAGCGAACGAGGAATAAACGCCCACCCTCACCGCATCCAGATTCTGTAGAGGACGCGTTCCTTGGCGGGACCTCCCTAAAGGTGCGTCCCATTCCCGCTGTTAGTTTTGAGAAAGGTACCGGGTAGCAACATGAGAAAGTTGATCGCGATGGCCCTGCTGTTGGGGGTCGTGGGAGGAACTGTTGTCGGGTGTGAGCCGGCGAAAAAGCCCGAGCCTCCCAAGCCACCCGCGGCTGAAACGCCGGCCGCGCCTCCGGCGGAAGCTCCCAAGTAGTTTGCCCGTTGCGGGCAGCTTTCGTTTCCGGCTGGAAGATGGCCACCGGATCCGCGCAGCGGCTGCGCTTCAGGCCGACGAGTTTTTTTTGAGGAGGTAGGTCCGCGAGACCTGCCTCCTTTTTGATTTCATACCGTCCGGGGGGGGCGCGATTTCTGGGGAAATGCCGAGCGGTCGACCTGCGGGTAGTGTCTTAAGGTTGGGCCCGCGCTTGACGCCGCCGCGCGCCGGAGACCAGAATCGAAGGCCTTGCCACGGCGCCTTTGAGTGCCGCATTCCCTCATCGAACGTTTCGCCTGCCCCTGAGGAGCTTTCGTCATCATGCCCCAGCTATCATCGCGCGGATTGAAATACACGGTCGCCGTTGCGGCCTCGCTCTTGGTTTTGTCAGCCTCAGTGGCGAAAGAATACCTCAGCGGTAAGGTCTGGCCCGAGCCGAAGATCATCGATCCCGGACAACCGGGCAAAGCCCCCTCGGATGCCATCGTGCTCTTTGGCGGCGGTGACATGTCGGCCTGGGAGGGGGGCGAGAAGTGGGAGGTGGCCGACGGAGTGGCTACCGCCAAGGGAGGCGGTATCACGAGCAAGCAACCCTTTGGGAGTTGCCAACTCCACGTCGAGTGGGCCGCCCCGTCGGTTGTGAGTGGCACGGGGCAAGGACGTGGCAATAGCGGGGTTTACTTGCAGGGGCTGTACGAGGTGCAGATCCTCGACTCGTATGACAACAAAACCTACTTCGACGGACAATGTGGCGCGGTCTATAAGCAAACGCCGCCTCTGGTCAATGCCTGCCGCAAGCCGGGTGAATGGCAATCGTACGACATTATCTTCGAAGCGCCGAAGTTCGACGACTCGGGCAAACTGGTCAAGCCCGCCTTTGTCACGGCCTTGCAAAACGGTGTGCTGATCCTGAATCACTTTCAAATCGAGGGGGCGTCGGCCTGGGACGCACCGCCTACGTACTCGGCACATGCCCCTAAGCTGCCGCTGCAGATTCAATATCACGGCAATCCAGTGCGCTTCCGTAATATTTGGATTCGCGAGCTTTAGGCCGGCGCCAAGCGCTATCTGAATAAGCCGGGGGCGCCTCATGCAATCGCATGAGGCGACTTCGGGCGCGTAAATAGGCGATCTACAAAGCTGACAGAACCGCGTGCCCGGGGTCTCAGGCCGGACCGCGGCACAGCTTTCTTGCATTCCTTGTTAACTCGCCTTACGATCCGTGGGCTGCCACCCGTCGGTGGTAGGGGCTAGCTATCGTGGTGAGTTAACCGCACCCGCCCGCCCAAGAGGTATTGCACGCGGATTGAAGTCGCGCGGATTTGATTTGGAAAGGAACCCGGGGCATGGCACTTCCTGATCGCTTCCCTACATCAATTCGTGAACTGCGAATCCAGAAGCGGGCTCTCCGCCTGGAGCCACTCGAAGGGCGTCGCATGCTGGCCGTCTTCAGTGCCAGCAACATCGGCAGTTTGATCGCGGACATCGCCTCGGCCAATTCCAACGGCGATGCCACGAACACGATCAATCTTTCGGCCGGTACGTATTCGCTCAGCGCCGGGACCGGCGAAATCCTGATCCAGAATCTCAGCTCGACGGCCCATAGCAAGACGTTGACGATCATCGGAGCAGGGTCCGACCAGACAATCATCGACGGTGCAAATGCCACGCGCGTTTTCGAGCTGGTGAGTTCTTCTGGTAACGCGACGACTGTTGTCATGCAGCACCTGGCGATTAACAACGGCTTGGCGACGGATGCCGGCCACGTGGGAGGGCCCGATGCACTAGGCGGCGGCTTCTTGATCAACGGCGGAATTGTCACGCTCAGCGACGTGGCGATGGGATCCAACGGCGCGATCGCAGCGGCCGGAGATGATGGCGCGCCTGGCGTCACCGATGGTGGCAACGGTGGCGATGGAAAAAACAGCAGCGGCGGGGCGATTTACCTGGCGGCCGGCACGCTGACGATCAAGGCGAACTCCTATATCCACGACAATTATGTGCAAGGTGGCTCGGGGGGCGAAGGCGCGATCGGCAACTTCTTCGGTTCGGCTGCAGCGATGGGGGGCAACGGTTCCCAGGGAAATAATGGCGCCGCCGGCCAGGATTTGGGTGGCGTACATTCCGCCCGCGGAGGAAACGGCGTCCGCGGACAGGATGGAACACCCGGCGGCACCGGTGCGGCTCCTGTAATACAACCAGGCCGCGGCGGTAACGGCGGCAAAGGGGGCGACGCCAGCGGCGGCGGCATCTATGTCGCCGGCGGACAGCTCAATCTGCAAGATTCGCTCGTCTTGCATAACTCGGCGTTCGCCGGACCTGGCGGACGTGGTGGCGAAGGTGCAGGGGGCGCATTTCTCAATGGAGGCCACGGCGGCGGTGGCGGTGGCGGTGGCGATGGCGGGCGCGGCGGACACGGCGGG
>CAMFLN010000586.1 GCA_945957305.1 uncultured Planctomycetaceae bacterium
GTTCAATATTCAAGTATTCGGCGAAAGCAAGCTGGCCAAGCCGAATGTGATGCGCGTGCTGGCCGACGTCATTCGGCACTTCGACGTTGTCGCCATTCAAGAAGTTCGCGCCACGACCCAGGATGTCATGCCGCGCTTCCTGCAAATGATTAATGCCGGAGGAGCAACCTACGACTTTGTTCTGGGCCCGCGCTTAGGGCGCACTGCGAGCAAGGAACAGTACGCGTTCATTTTCAATCGGGCGACGATCGAGCTCGTGCCGGGCAGCATGTACACGGTCGACGATCCAGACGATCGCTTGCACCGCGAGCCGCTGGTGGCCGGGTTCACCGTTCGCGGACCACCGCCGGCGCAAGCGTTTACCTTCACTTTGATTGACATCCACACCGATCCGGACGAAGTCAAATCAGAGATGAATGCCTTGGATGATGTGTTCCGCGCCGTGCAAAACGACGGACGCCGTGAGGACGACGTCATCATGCTGGGTGATCTCAACACCGACGATGCGCACTTGGGCGAAGTTGGGCAGATGCCCTATATCCTGGCGGCCATCTCCAAGCAGCCGTCCAACACCCGCGGCAACAAGCTGTACGACAACTTGATCTTCGATCGCCGGGCGACGACGGAATTTACCGGCCGATCGGGCGTAATGAATTTGATGCGCGAGTATCAATTGTCGATGCAAGAGGCGCTCGACGTGTCGGACCACTTTCCGGTGTGGGCCGAATTCAGCATCTACGAAGGGGGACAGCGTAACACCGTGGCGACAGCCCCCGGCGACGGACGCGCGCGTTAGCCATGCCCTCTGCGTGCACGCAGAAAAGGTGTGCGTGCGAAAAATCGCGCTGCTATTGCTTGAGCAGCTCGACGCAGATGCCGCCAGCGCGGAACATCTTGTGCATCCGCGAAAACCACAGCTCCTTGTTCCAGCTCAGGCCGAGGTCCTGGCAGGTTTCGTAGAGCTCCTGGCGGTTGTACGTGCGACAGCACCATAACCTGCTGGTCCATGCTCCCGAGAAGTTGTCCTCAGTGGCCAACAACAGCATGCGCGAGCCGGGACGCATGACACGCGACAATTCCGAGAGACCGCTGCGCGCGTCGGGCAGATGCTCCAGCACGTAGCCGCACGTAATGCAATCGAACGAGCCGTCAGCGAACGGCAGCCGCGTGAGGTCAGCGACGAGATGGCGCGGCGCATCGTTCTTCAAGCGATTGCGCGCGCGGCGCAACATTTCGAAAGACAAGTCGAAGCAGGTCAGCTGCGCGTCGCGGTCCGCGTATTTGAGCAGGTGCTTGGCAATCTGCCCCGCGCCACTCCCCACGTCGAGAATCTGTTTGGCGCCGCGGAGGTCGAACTTCCGCTCGCGCAGCAAACGGTCGCCGGCGGCCAGGTGACCCGAGAGCAAACTGGCCGTGGCCAGCAGCGCACCCTGAGGACCGTCGTACACGTCGCGAACCTTCTCGCGGTACTCCTCATAGCTGACCCGCTCGATCAGGTCGTTCTCGACGATCTTGTTGAAGACCTTCTTACGCGTTCCAGCGGATGATTTTTTCTTCCGGCGGCGCAGCAGAGCGGCGGGCAGCATACGTTTTCCCCGAAGGACAGAGAACCGGCCCAGGCGGGCGGGGCATTAGGCAGGAAAGAGATTATAGGTAAGCGCGACGATTGTAGATATACCACTCGAACAACAAGATTGCCAAGGCCCCCGCCACCAGCCACTTCCAGATGTCACGTCGATGCTCTTCCCAGCCCGCACTACTGTCAATGACATCATGGCCGATCTTCAATTTACGATCGGCTTGAATGGGGATCTTGCTTTCACGCGGATCAAAGAGATTCACGGCAAACCGATCGACTTCGCGCTCTCCCTCGCGCGCGCGGTAAACTCCCACACGCCCGGTGGCTGTAAAGGGAAATTCATTATGTTTGTCACGGGTTACGGGAATTGCCGCCGCGCCAGCGCCCGGTGGCACGATCGACAGCTCGCGCGCTGCCGTCTCCGGTCGCAGCACCACAGGTTGGCCTGGTGAAACTGTACCGGTCCGGTCGATTTCGCGGTTGCCACCGAGATACGTGAGTGCGTTCAATACAAAAACTGGAAAGCTCGGTCGGACAGGCCAGTTCGTGCCGATCTTCCCTCCTCCCACTAATTCGAAGCTCAGCACGACATCTTCAAAACTTTCGCGGGGCGCGACCGCCAAGAGGGGGCCCTCCAGTCCCTCGACCAGCAACGTGGCGCCGCGTGGCGGTGTCAGCGGTTGCGATTCAATGATCAGTACATCGGACAGGTCGAGCCACTGCATCAAGGGATGCGCGCGATTGACATCCATGATCTGCGGCGTGCTGACGGGGTCCTGGCGCTGCCAGGCGTCCCCCGGCGGCAACGTACCGATGTACAGGGTATTGGCCTGCGGCGCTTCCTCGGGCCGGCAACGATCGTAGATGATCAGGTCCCACGCGCCGGCGGTCGCACCTTGGCGATATTGCGGCGTGCTTAAGAAATCGGGCCCCTGCACGTTCACTTCGGCCAGCTCGCGCGCCGCCTGAGTCGTGAGCGCTGTGCGCAGCGGTTCATTGCCCGCGGTGACGAACAACACGCGGCTGCGGCGCGGCGGATGCACGACGGCCCAGGCGCGATTATCCACCGCCAATTGATCCGCCTGAGCGATGCGCAGTTCGAGTACACCACTCGAGAGTTGGGCCAGATCGAAGCTGACGCCACTCGACTTGCCCGCCGGCACGCCGATCCGCTGGGCATCGATCAGCTGGCCATTCAACAGCAGTTCGACGTCGAGCGTCACTTCGTGGGGGCCTGAGTTTTCCAGCCGACCAAAGGCCTGGATTCGTTCGGCGCTCGATTCGCTGCGGGCCGTGTTGAAGGTCACGATGCCCACATTCTCGGCCGTGGCGGTGCCGATCCACACCGGCGGCGCCACCACCAGCCGGCCCAGCGAGAATTCCGGATCGTCGGCGAAATTTCCATCGCTGAAGAGAAACAACTGGGCCGGCAGGCCTCCCTCGTCGGCAACGACGCCGCTGGTGGCGTCGGCCGCCGGATGTGCCAGGCCGCTGGCCACGCGCAGGGCTTCGCCCAACGACGTTGGGCGGTCCGTGGGCTGTATCGCGTCGAGCCGGCGGCGCAGTTCGCTGCGATTGTCCGTGAAGATCTGCTCGACGCGCGCCGAGTCGGCAAAGCTGACGATCATGGCCACGTCCCCCGAGCCCATCTGGTCGATCAACTCGTGGGCGCGGCGTTTGGCTTCTGCCAGGCGATTGGGAGCTACGTCGGTCGCGGCCATGCTGGCCGAGTTGTCGATGAGCAGGATCAGTCGGTCGCGCTCGATCGCGGTTCCTTGCCAACTAGGCCGCCACAGGGCCAGCACCAGCAACGTCCACAGCAACAATTGCAAGAACAACAGCAGGCTTTGCCGCAGCCGCTGCCAGATGCTGTTGACGCGCAGATCATCGATCGATTTGTGCCACAGGTAGGTGCTGGGGACTTCGAGCGGCTGCCGCTTCAACTTGAGAAAGTAGAGGGCAATGATCGCCGGCGGGATCACCGCCAGGACGCCCCATTGCCACGGACTGAGCATGCTGCTCCATTGCGGCC
>CAMFLN010000587.1 GCA_945957305.1 uncultured Planctomycetaceae bacterium
CACCTGGGACGAAGCCGGCCCGCTGTTGATCGTCCTGGCGGCCAGTGTGCTGGTGCAGGGATTTATCAATATGGCCGGCGCCGTGTTCCTCTCGGCCGGACATTGGCGCGCCATGCTCGCCAGCAGCGTCGCATTGCTCGTTTTGCTCGCGCCAGGACTGCTGGCCGGATACGCCGTGGGACAACACCTGGGAGCGGCGCTGCCAGGCAGCAACTGGGCGTATTCCCAGGCGACGGCGGATGCTGCCTGGTTTCCCGGCACTCTAGGCATCGCCTGGGGCTACTCGCTGACAATGTGCGCCGCGTTCATTCCCTACATGCTGTTTTGCCTGCGACTGGTCGGCGTCTCGGCAATGGATTGGGCAGGCCAACTTGTTCGCCCCGCTGTGGCAGCCCTGGGAATGGGGGCTGTGGTCTGGGGAACGGGCATGTTCCTGGCCGCGCAATCCTGGCTGCCGCTATGGGGAGAATTGGCCATCCAGATCACGGTGGGCGTGGCGGCCTACATGTTGCTCGCGCAGCGCGAGATTCGCTGGTGCTGGGAAAGCCTGCGGCGGCTTTGAACTGGCGAGCTGCGATATTTCAAGAACGCTTCGACGCCACGACGCGATGAAAATGGAGTCGCACTTCACGATCGACCACGCGGCGAACCCCCTCGACCAGGCAATGCGGCTCGTTGTCTTCCTGACCCAAACGCACGATATCGTCGAGCGGCATGCCGGGCGGAACCGTGAAGGTCGATTGGTAAATGATCTGGTTCCCGGCATCGAGGTCTGGCACGATGAAATGGCAGGTGGCGCCATAGGTCAACATGCGGCTGGCGAACGCCTCGTGATACGGACGCAGGCCGGGAAAGCTGGGAAGCAGCCCGTGGTGCAAGTTGATGATCCGCCCCCCCGCGTATTTCCAGCAAGTGGCAGGCGGAATCACGCGCATATACCGCGCGAGAATGATGTAGTCGATGTCGTGCTCGTCACATAACTCGGTCAGGCGATCGTTGTCGGCGATTCCCTGCTCGTCGCCGATTTGTTCCCAGGGGACGCCGAATTGTTCGGCCAACGACCGGCAATTAGCTCGATTGCCAATCATCAAGGCCGCCTCGGCTTTGACCCGGCCATCGCGTATCGCACGCAACAAGGCCAGCGGCGGTTCATGGCGAATCGTCGTGCAGATGGCCAGGCGCGGGCGCGCAGCGCGCTCTTCAGGGGACCAGACCCGAATCGACAGTCCTGTATGTGCGGCGATGTCGCGCATAGCGTCGCGCAGCGCGCCAAATCGATCCACCGGAAATTGCAACCGCAACAGCATGGCGAAGACGTGCTCTTCGTCATGGTCGTACATTTGGATTTCGGCGATGTTCCCCCCTTCGCCGGTGACATAGTGCACGATGGGGTCGGCCAGGCCGCAGTTGTCGGGACCTACGGCGGTGATATGAACCTGCATAGCTCTCACGGTGGAACAGAGGGAATGCCAGCGTCGGCGGGGGCACCGGCCGGAGGGCTGCTGGCAAGGTTGCAGAGCGTCGTCTGGCGAGCTCGGCCTGCTGCGCAGGCCTGTGTTAGCTTAGCATCCGGCTAGCGCAGGTAACGGATATCCGGGCCGAGCGGTCCGATCATCAGGCCGAGGAAGCCAGCAATGCAGTGCCCTGTGCCTGTTGCGGCCGTCCGCTGGAGAGATGGACAGGCCGGCGAAGCCTTGCCGGTAAGCTGGCAATCAATCCGCGCCGCTTATGACGATTAATTGGAGCCGCGAGAGTCGGGCGTCGAGTATAGCCATGACGGACGTGGCATCTTGACCTGCGCCCCATCAATCCGCCAGCGGCGTTGATCGCTTTTGGACTCGGCGGTTTGCTGGTTTGCCGAGGCCGAAGTGCCTGTCGTGCTGCGGTCCATCCTTAGACCTTTCCTTGCGGATTGACTGTATCTTGCCCCGCAGGGGCACGATATCCGCAAGTTGTCCCCAGCCACAAGGGGAACATGGCGAGAACTCTGCCAGCATTGGTTGTCCGGAACGTCGCAGCGTCTCGTCCGATTGCCCGAATTGACACCGGCCAGTAATATCTGGCGGGAGATTGACGATAACCGCACCGCTCGTCTAAACATTAGGTACTTTCGCTAGCAGTGCATCGTGCCCAGCAAGCCCGTTGCCGAGCTACCTCTTCACTGACGAGCCAAGAGTTCTCTGATGAGGCGACAGATCTGAGGTGCAAACAGATCGAACTGAGGGCAGAAGCCCAGCAGTCCCGCGATTGATCCGCGATGCTGAATGTTTTCTGTCCGCGATGTAGCCGGGGTGAAACGGAATTCATGTTGCGTTCGATTTTCAGCTAAGGACGCTCTAGGTCCCGGGGGAATGTCTCGATGCAGCCGCAGGTCTCGTCCACGCAGCGCACTACTACACCACGTAAGACGCGTCCCTCGCGTCCGGGAAGCCCCGGGCACGTCGCCAACTCCGTGGTGATAACTCCGACTACACACGCTCCGACGATCGCAGTCGGCGGAGCACTGGCACGTCCAGCGACCGTAACGTTGGGGCGCGTAATGTGGCCGTACGTGATCGGCGTCGGCTCTTATCACCTGCTGGCCCTACTGGCGTTTGTGCCGTGGTGTTTTAGTTGGACGGGCGTCGCTTCGGCATTGCTGGGCCTGTACGTATTCGGCACGTTGGGGATCAACCTGTGTTTCCATCGTTTGCTAACACACCGCAGCTTCGAATGTCCGCGCTGGCTGGAGCACGGCTTGTCGCTACTCGGGGTTTGTTGCATGCAAGATTCACCAGCCCGCTGGGTCATCGCCCATCGGATTCACCATCAGCATTCTGACGAGCAGCCCGATCCGCATTCACCACTGGTGAATTTTCTGTGGGGGCACATGGGCTGGCTGTTCTTCGAAAATCATGCCACGACCTCGGTCGGCGCCTGCGATCGCTACGCCCGCGACATCTTGCGTGACCCGTTCTATCGACGGTTGGATCGCAAGATGTTCTGGCTCTGGGTCAACGTCATCCAGGCGGGCCTGTTCTACCTGGCCGGCTTCGCCATCGGGAGTTTGTGGACCCGCACGCTGATCGGCGGGATGCAATTCGGCACCAGCTTGCTCGTGTGGGGGGTCTTTGTGCGCACCGTGGCCGTCTGGCACATCACGTGGAGCGTCAACTCCTTGACCCATATTTTTGGCTACCGCACGTATGAGACTGGCGAGAATAGCCGCAACAATTGGTTCGTCGCGTTGATTTCCAACGGCGAGGGCTGGCACAACAACCATCACGCCGACCAGCGCAGCGCCGCCCATGGTCATCAATGGTGGGAAATCGACATCACTTACTTGACGATTCGCATGCTGATGTTGGTCGGGTTGGCCCACAACTGCGTCCGACCCAACGAGCGCCTGCTCGATGGCGCCTCGGTCAGCACGGCACCGGCCGACCTGGTGGTGGACTAACTACCACGCCGGCAACCTCCTGGACGCCTGCTGCACGCTGCCGACTTCTCCTCGCAGCTGACTTCCTTTCGCATCCTAGCCGCGCGCCGCACGTTTTGTTACCTTGAACGCGGTTTTCAGGCCGCTTCGTGGTTCCCGGGGCGGCTTGTGTCTGGTGCGCTCAAT